>JBFFJV010000353.1:0-2798 GCA_041555695.1 Thiohalomonadaceae bacterium
ACCTGAACTTCATCAGCCTTTCTTACCAGGGTGTTGGCACCGGTACCGATCTCACATTGGCCAGCAGTCGCCACCTCGTGGTGATGAACCTCAACGTCCAGGCCCATCTCTTCCATCGCCAGACACATGGCAGCACGAATGTCGTGCAGTGAATCGACGGGAGGAACGGGGAAGTAGCCACCCTTAACGCCAGGACGGTGACCAATGTTGCCGTCCTCGTAAACGCGCTCGGAGTTCCACTCAGCTTCCTCAGAGTCGATCTTCACGAAGCAGCCGCTCATGTCGGCACCCCAACGCACGTCATCAAAGATGAAGAACTCGGGCTCAGGACCGAACAGGGCGCTGTCACCGATACCGGTAGACTTGAGGTACTCCTCGGCACGGCGTGCAACAGAGCGGGGGTCACGCTCGTAGCCCTGCATGTCGGAAGGCTCAACGATGTCACAGGTAATGTTAACCATCACCTCGTCGGAGAAGGGGTCAACCACAGCAGTGCTGGGGTCAGGCAGCAGGATCATGTCGGACTCATTGATGTGCTTCCAGCCCTCGATGGAGGAACCATCAAACATGGTACCCTCGGTGAAGGTGTCTTCGTCGACATGGCTAGTCGGGTAAGTGACGTGCTGCTCCTTACCGTGGGTATCAGTGAAACGAAGGTCAACGAACTTGGCGCCGCTGTCCTTGATCAACTTCATTGCGTTTTCTGCAGACATCGATGGTCTCCCAGTGATGGTTTAATTATCAGCCCAATATTGGACTATTTAAAAGAGTCGCTAACAATGTGCATGAACTATGCCATGAGCATAACCCCTTGAATTACCAAAGAATCACTCATTAAACCTACTATCCACACCCATTTAACGCACAATAATGGTGCAACGCCTTTCGGTTGTGCACTATTGTTGTGCGCTCTCGTAAAAGAGCTCGATACTACGCAGCTCTTCAAAATCCTCCGCCACCGCCAGTAGTTGACGTAACTCCTCGCGCTGTTCTTCATCGCGTGGAGCGGCCTCGGCGGGCAAGCACAACTCAACCTCTATCTTACCGTCCAGATAGTGACAGGTCAGTCGCCCGATACTACTCGCAATCTTCAAGCCCTTCCACTTCTCATGTAATTGCTCCTCAACCCAGGCACGATTGGGCAGGTGCAGGCTCGGCGCCATCTTCTCATCATCTTCGGGGTCGACGTGCACCATCACATCGGCCACCTCTTCCACCTCCTCAATCAGGCGGCGGCGCACCTTCTCACCGATATAGTGCCCCTCGGAGACACTCAGTCTCGGGTCAACGATCACATGGACATCGACCAGCGCCTCGCCCCCCATCTGCCGGGTGCGCAGCATATGCAACTCGCGCACCCCACCCACACCCATTACCTCCTGGCGAATCAGCTCAACCCGCTCCGGATCCAGCGCGGTATCGACCAGCTCATGCAGACTCTCCCACGCCAGATCCCAGCCAATCTTGGCCACCATCACACCCACGATCACCGCGGCGACAGAATCGAGATACTCCAGCCCGGCCATAGTGCCGCCCACCCCAATCACAACCACGATGGAGGAGATGGCATCGGAACGGCTATGCCAGGCATTCGCCTTGAGCATATTGGAATTAATTCTTTTCGCCACACGCATGGTGTAGTGGTAGATCCACTCCTTAGATAACACGGAGGCCGCGGCGATCACCAGGGCCCAGACACCCGGTTGCAACAAGGCACCGGGATGAAACAGGCGCTCGACCGCATCCCAGGCGATCGCCCCCGCTACCCCGATCAGGGCAATTCCCAGGGCGACCGTGGCAACGGTCTCGAACCGGCCATGACCGTAGGGGTGATCCTCGTCGGCCTCCTTGCTGCCATGCTTGGCGGCGTAGAGCACCATGAAGTCCGTGACCAGATCAGAGAGTGAGTGCACACCATCGGCAATCAAGGCCTGCGAGTTGGCGATATAGCCAATCGCCATCTTCAGTACACCCAGGGCGAAGTCCAGTGCAGAACCGACCAGCGTGACATGGCGGATCTCCGCGTAGCGGCTATCCCCCTTATCCGGCAACTCCTGGTGGTGATGGTGGTGATGTCCGCTCATAGATTCACTTTTCCCTGTTGCTCAACCTTCACCCACTTCGACAAGCAGCGTGATCTCGCCATCCTGTTCATGGGTTTCCAGTACCTTATGGCCGTTAATACGACACCAGGCGGGAATATCATTCAGTACACCGGGATCAGTGCAGACCACCTCCAGCGTATCACCGGGTGCCAGCTCCGCCACCTTATTCTGGGTACGGATCACCGGCATCGGGCAGAGCAGGCGGCGGGCATTGAGTTCATATTTCATACTCAGATCATCCACTCGCTTTTCACGTCCATCGGTCCCAGCGGTGCCACCTCCAGGGTGCGGCTTTCGCCATCGGGGAAGTGGATCTCCACCGTCACCATCTCGGCAGTCTTGCCCTGACTGTAACGCCCGGCAATGCGGGCCGCCAGCTCAAGGTCCTCATCGGTCGGTTCACCATCAACCAGCACCAATGGCCCCGGGTGAGAGACGGTATAGAGATGAATAAACTGTTTTTTGTAACCGCTGAGGAAGTTGTTCTCCCCATCCTCACGGCTGACGATCAGTTTATAGTGCGGGGCAGGGCGAATATGGCGGCCCACCTTGAGCAGCATGATGTCGTCCATCTCATACTCACGGTTACCGCGCCCCTTCCATAGATCCACCAGCTTGCGCGAGTAGGTCTCATCGGTAAGGAAACAGCAGCCACCGGCGGGGGAGGCATAGTCCTCAAAGCCGAACTCCCTG
>JBFFJV010000354.1:0-2792 GCA_041555695.1 Thiohalomonadaceae bacterium
AAGGGGTTTAGCGCCCGCGGTGATGTACGCTTTTCAACCGGAAGAATCTCTTTGTCTTTTTCCGTCGACTTCTCTTTAGACTTGGCAGCCATGGTCTTTCTCCTCACGCATAAATCATGAACAAAAAAGGATTTCGCATCCGAAATAACACCTCAAGTATAGACACTCTCCAGCAGTGTCAAGCGAGGCCGCACAGAGGGTTATATCGATAGTTCTACCCTGGCGCTAGAGCCCTCCTCGTGGTCAAGTTCCGGGTGGCATACAAACAGTTGTTTCGGCAACACGCCATAACTGTTGACCAGTAGTGATTTCACCTTCTCCGCACGCTGTTTTGCCAGCATCTCAAGTGCCGGGTGACCGGCTGGCGGTATCGCTTTTTCTTTCCCTTTGGTTAATGCGAGCAGATCATCGGTGGTGGCAAATCCACACAGTTGCATATTGACCTCTTTTTTCTCCAGCAACCTGCTGAGCTTTTCCAGATACGGCCTGGCCTCGTCACTGACCACGGCACTACCATCGGCAAATCTCATTGGCTCGAGCTGTATATGCCCCGCCGCTTTGCCAACCATCTGCAACACCGTGATCACCGAGCTATAAGGTTGCAGTAGTTGCTTGAGATAACTCACCGAGGCCATCTTCAGCGACCTCCCCAATGCGGTGTTGATAATGTCATTAATATCGAACTGCGGGTCGTCCAGTTTTCCGCTAATCGGTAGCTTAAGTTGGATATTGTCATCATCATCACGCAGCAGGGAGAGTGCAGTATTCAACGGTAGCGACGTTGTTTCCTGAAACTCTTCAATACGTGCAGGGTCTTCCGCATCCAGTTTCAGTTTGTTCATCCGAAGATCCAGCTCCCCCTTCATTTCATTGTTCTCAATCTGCATCGTTACGTCACTATCGAGCTGACCGGTGGTAATGCGGTAGCCCAGTAACTTCACCAGATAGGGCGAGGTGGGCGGCATGTCAAAATCATTGAGTTTGCTTGTAAGGTTAAGCGAAAGTTGCGGGGCGAAGGGTTTGATCTCACCGGTGACAGAAAAGCGGGTATAAAAGTCATCCCTGCCCTTCAGCGATAATGTGGTGGCCTGTTCGGGTTTTCCGCTATCAAGGTGCTCGATCTTCCCCTCGGTGATGGTAATGGTGTGGCGAAACGGTGGTTTGACCGCCTGATCATCAAAGGTGAAGCGGTTCTCACCACTCAGCACGATGCGTTCGATCTGTAGCCTGAATGGTGCGCTATCGACAGCCTTCGTTGCCGCCGCCCCCTCTTTCCCGTTAACGGTGGTACGCTCATTCGCCACACCGGGCAAGGTCATGCCGTCTCGCCTGCGTTGCGCTTCTACGACCAGACCATCGACGGCAACCTCGCCCAGCGATAGTTGCCGACTACCCTGCAGCTGTACTCCACTTAGGGAGAAAGCGTTCAGCGTAGTGGCCGCGGCTCCTTTCTCCTTTAGACTCACACCACTGAGTTGGAGCCCACCCTCCACCTTCAGGGACTCAATATCGGAGAGGTCCGCCGTGGCAACATCGCCCTTCCAGCGTAGCGACTGCTGTCGTAGTAGACGTCCCTGCTGCCGGACTTTCAGATCCGTTAGTGAAAATTCTCCCTGCTGAGTTAATGAGAGCCTTTGTGTCGCATCCTGTTGCAGCTGTAGCGTCATATGCGTAGAGAGAAAACCATCCAGCTCAGACACCGTCGGTTTTGCCAGTTGTGCAAAACTTGCCAGGGGCAGTGCGTCAATATTAAATTCCAGACTGTGTAGAGGTTGAGCGGCAAAGGGGCTACTTTTTGCTGTAACGTGCAGCATCCCCTCCCGTAGTGTCAACCTCAGGCTCACGGGCGTAGCAAATTCCGGACGCCACGTTGCCAGTGGCCCGACGGTAAGTTCATTAAGTTCTATGTTCTCGGAAAACTGCGGATGAAGGATCAGCACCTCACTATCCTGTATACGCACAGCATCAATACCAAAATCCCATGGCGTAACAGCACTCTCTTTATCGCTGGCAGGCGATGCTGGTGGCAGTACCACCCCCGCGATCTGCAGTGGTTGATTGGGTTCCTGTTTTAACGTCAGGGAAAGCCCCTGTAGTGTGAGAGACTGAATGTGAAGGCGCTGCTCCAGCAACGAGAGCATGCTCAGGTCTAACTCGAGCTGCTCAAAGTACAAAACCCGTGCCATTGATTTGTAGAGCGCCACCTCCTGCAGCAACACCCGGCCACGGAACAGGTTGAGGTCAATATTGCTGATCTCCACCGTCCCCAGTCCCATCCTTGGCAGCTGATAACGAATCAGCTGGCTCAACAGTGCAGGAAGAAGTACCAGGAAAAGCAACAGCCCTGTCAGCGTTGCCAGGGAAACTCTCTTCCAGAAACGGCGGCGAGAATTGGCAGGGGTGATGAGTGGTCGCACTTTTATTTTGTCTCCGGGACTAGGAGGAAATCATATAAGTGTAGATGAAGAAGTTGAACTCAGAATATGAACGGTAAAATGAGCAGGACATAGCCACAGATCAACAGGCTCGCGACAAGATTCATCCAGATCCCAGCCCGTGCCATTTGTGGAATGGTGACGTGGCCGCCGCCAAAGACGATGGCGTTGGGCGGTGTCGCCACCGGCAGCATAAAGGCATAGGAGGCGGCGATCGCCGCGGGGATCATCAACAGCATCGGCGGCTGCCCCATCGCTGCGGCAAGCGCCCCCATTAATGGCAGAATGATGGTGGCCGTGGCAGTATTGGAGGTCACCTCGGTCAGCAGGATGATCAGCGACACAATCGCCGCCAGT
>JBFFJV010000355.1:0-2787 GCA_041555695.1 Thiohalomonadaceae bacterium
CCCGATACCCACCTTAGCGCCGAGCGTGAAAGCCGTGAAGCGGAGCGGCTTGCCGCGATTAAATCGCAGATGGACGAGGCACAAAAGCAGCAGGTGATCGAACAGGCCGCGGCACTGCAGCAACGTCAGGAGCAGACCGATGACCCGGAGCTGCTGCCCAAGGTCGGACTGGAGGATATTCCTGCCGAGCTGGCGATCCCCGAGGGGGAGAACAGCAGCATCGGCGCGATGCCCGCCAGCTGGTATGCCCGCGGCACCAATGGCCTGGTCTACCAGCAGCTGATCGTCGACCTGCCCGAGCTGGATCAGGAGCTGGGGCAGCTACTGCCGCTGTTTACCGACATTCTCACCGAGGTCGGTAGCGCGGGCCGCGACTACCTTGAATCACAAGCACTGCAGGCAGCGATCACCGGTGGTATCGGTGCCAGCGTTTCACTGCGCGGAGCAGTGGACGACCTGCAAAAGAATCATGGCATCTTCACCCTCTCCGGCAAGGCCCTGCTGCGCAACCAGGGTGCCCTGGCCGAGCTGATGCAGGAGACCTTCGAGGCGGCCCGCTTCGATGAGCTGCCGCGCATTCGTGAGCTGGTGGCACAGGAGCGCATGTACCGCGAGCAGCGCGTTACCAGCGCCGGCCACAGCCTGGCAATGGTGGCCGCATCCTCCGGACTCACCCCCAGCGCCGCACAGCATCATCACTGGAGTGGTCTGGCCTCAATCAAGGCACTTAAGGCACTGGATGATAGTCTCAATGATGACGCGGCACTGGAGTCATTTGCCGCCAAACTGGAGAAGCTGCGCGACAGCTTGCTCAAGGCGCCGCGCCAGTTACTACTGATTGGTGAAGCAGAGCAGCGCGAAGGCATCACCGGCCACCTGCAACAGCTCTGGCATCGCCATGATGCAGGCTCTGCCAATGGACTGTTCGTTCCCGCCAGCGCAAGTGGTCAGCTGCAGCAAGGCTGGACCACCTCGACCCAGGTCAACTTCTGCGCCAGGGCCTATCCCGGCGTCTGCGCTGAGCACACCGATGCCCCGGCACTCATGGTGCTGGGCGGCTTCCTGCGCAACAACTTCCTGCACCGCACCATTCGTGAGCAGGGCGGGGCCTATGGCGGTGGTGCCAGCTACGACACCGACAGCGGCGCCTTCCGTTTCTACTCCTACCGCGACCCACGCCTGGAGGAGACCCTTGACGATTTCGACAACTCGGTTAAGTGGTTACTGGAGAACGATCACGAATGGCGACTGGTGGAAGAGGCGATCCTCGGTGTCATCAGCAGCATCGACAAACCGGGCTCTCCCGCCGGCGAGGCCAAAAAGACCTTCCACGGCACCCTGCACGGTCGTACCCCGGAACAGCGTCGCCGTTTTCGCGCACGTATTCTGGAGGTAAGGGAGAGTGATCTGAAACGGGTTGCAATGACTTACCTGAAACCCGAGCTGGCCAGCACAGCCGTGATCAGTGATCCGACCACTCTGGAAAACCAGCAGGGCCTGACGATTATCAAACTCTAGCGAAGGGGTTAAATCGCTCCCACACGGATGGTGGGAACAATCAGCCGGTATTCAACGGCATGCGCATTGTGTAGCAAGGGAGAGCTAAACCATGATATCTCTGCAATAACGTCCCAGGAGGTACCACATCCGTTGTTCAATTACAGAAACAGATAAAGCGCACCAAGTGTGATGGCAATACCCAGAACACCCATCACGATAGTACCAATGCGGTTATTCTGCCAGCCCCGGAGAATCCAGTAACTCTCCAGGCCAATAAAACCTGCTGCCGCGCCGATGGCGATAAAACGATTCGCATGCTCAATCTCCGACTGCAGGATAAATACCACATAAAAGACAAAGGCCACCCCGACAGGGATCAAAGAGAAGATCCAGTTTTCCACCACATTTGAACTGTTCTCGGAATTCGGTGACTTGTTTTCTTGTTGCATTTTATTCAGCCTTTAGTCAGTTAACGAATGCGCACTAATCATGGCCCACTCATGGGTGGTCATCGATACATATCAAATCATCCTCAATATTATCGCTATTCGTATTGTTCTGCCAGTTACCAGATATTTTGCTTGAGTATTAATGTAATCTAGACTGCTCACAGAAAGTGGTTCCTTTCCCGCCAACCACCCTATATTCAGAATGACAACTGTGGCACTAAGAACAATAGCCAGTGACAAAATTACTTCCATTTAATTTTCATCCTTAAACGGCTAACAGCTACAATAACGAGATCTTATTCCTCGTTATACATTTTTAGGTAAATGCTCGCTTCTATACTTTTGCACGAAATTGACAGCAACCAAGATCAAATAGATTCCTGCACAGCTAAGCCCTGCAAAGAACCATGCGAAAAATGCACCTATACCGCCCTGTTCACCTCCAAACATAACAAAATACACAGACAAGCCCAGACACACACAAAACACGAAAGAACTATATACCCTAAGTATTTTCTTCTTTTTATTACTAAGCCCTCCCGCTGAGACAATAAGTGTAATGACTATAATTGGCGGAACTAGAATAAGAGCAAGGCTATCAGCGGGGTTTGGCAAAACATCAACCCACCCCGTCACAAATGCCGTTAACAGTATCACCATAAATATTCCCGGTGTTATTTTGACATTCATAAGTTCACCTAACGACAACTACAGCGGCATTTTTATTGTATATTGAGGCACATAAAACAGTGCCGCAAAGGCAGGATAGATTGTATGAGTCGCGTTGTATTGTAATCGCGATATACATTGACACGAACCTTCCCTCTTCCTGTAAGAA
>JBFFJV010000356.1:0-2786 GCA_041555695.1 Thiohalomonadaceae bacterium
CCATCCAGGCTTGTCACCAGCAAGATGAGCGGCTCCGCACTGTTGCAGGAACCGGAGCAGGTACACACCATTGTCGCGGCAGTCCGTCAGGCCGTAGACAGTACGGTACCGGTAACCGCGAAGATGCGACTGGGCTATGAAGACGATGCACTGGCACTGGAGAATGCCCTGGCGATTGAATCTGCCGGCGCAATGGAGCTAACCGTCCATGCACGCACCAAGCTTGAGGGCTACACTCCCCCGGCCCGATGGGAGGCACTGGCACCGCTACGCGAGGCACTGACTATCCCGCTGATTGCTAACGGTGATATCCGTAGCCTGGATGATTACCGACGTTGTGTTGAGGCAAGTGGTTGTGAAAATGTCATGCTGGGACGTGGTGCGATCAGCAACCCGGCATTAGCCATGCAGATCAAACAGGGTCCGCAAGCAGAGAAACCCGAACCCATGGCATGGCAAGATATCGCGGCCCTGGTGACAGACTGCAGCGAGCGTATGTCACAGGAGTACAGAGAAAAGTATGTGGTGATGCGTATCAAGCAGTGGCTTAAGATGCTGCGTGGAGAACACCATCCAGCGCAACTCGCATTTGAAAAGATTCGCCTGCTGCAGAAAGTATCAGAGATAAAATGTGTGCTAAGTGAGTAGTATTCACTATACGGTGAACTAACCGCCTTTATCGCGAGGCAAGTTCATACAGCTTTTGCACCGTCCTCCAGTTTCTGGTGGTTGCCTCAACGCCTAGTTTCGCCTCAAGAAAGGTCGTCGACAGTTTGGTTTTACCGTAACCGTTTGGGCAGTAGAGATAGACGGTATTACCAGCAATCGATAGCTTCTCTGGAGGGGTGACGACATTCAGTAGTTGCGAAACATTCGACTCATGAGGGACTGTATGCAGAAAGGTAACCAATACCTTGCTGCCATGCTCCTCGAGTACAGCATCCTGAAACGGACAATTTTCACTTATTTGATTTAGCTCTATCGGCGTTATGAGCACTACCGGTACGTGGAATCCATATCTTTCGCTAATCGCCTCCTCAATCTGGCACTGTAGCCCAGCTCTGTCTTCACACTCTGAATCGAACAGTACATTGCCGGTTTGAATATAACTGGTGACACTCTCCAGGCCGATCTCCTCATACAGTGACCGCAGGTCTGCCATGCTGACTTTGTTCCGGCCACTGACGTTTATTCCGCGAAGTAAGGAGATGTATCGCATTCTGTTGCTCCTTTGAGACTTCGTTAAAGTAGAGGAATGAGCTGTTTGATCCAGGGCCACCGCATACAGCATATGAGCTTATGAACTAACCTGTAAATATCAAATGGGGAGATCATCAAGATCTCACCTGACAGAGCGACATAACCATAGGGGAGCCGTCGATGTCTCAGCAAACAAAAGCCGCCCGTATTGTGATCATGGGGGCAGCGGGGCGCGACTTTCACAACTTTAATACCGTCTATCGTAACAATCTCGCCTACCAGGTGGTCGCCTTTACCGCCACCCAGATCCCCGAGATCGCCGGGCGGCGCTACCCTGCCTCCCTGGCTGGAAGCCTCTACCCGGAGGGGATTCCTGTCATTGAGGAGACTAAGCTGGGCACATTCTGCCGTGACGAGAAGATCGATCAGGTGGTCTTCTCCTACAGTGACGTTCCCCATTCGCTGGTGATGCACAAGGCCTCCATGGTGCTGGCTGCCGGGGCGGATTTTCTTCTGCTCGGCCCGCAGCAGACCATGCTCCAGGCAAAGGTGCCGGTGATCGCCGTCTGTGCGGTCAGGACCGGTTGCGGCAAGTCACAGACCACCCGCTGGATAGCGCAGCAGCTGAAGCGGCACGGCCTCAGGGTCGGGGTGATCCGCCACCCGATGCCCTATGGCGATCTGGAACGTCAGGCGGTGCAGCGTTTCTCCAACAAGGCAGAGCTCGATGCGGCTGACTGTACCATCGAGGAGCGCGAGGAGTACGAGCCGCACCTGGCGCTCGGCAGCGTGGTCTACACCGGTGTCGACTACGCCCGCATCATGGCACTGGCCGAGGAGGAATCCGACATCATCCTGTGGGATGGCGGCAACAATGACTTCTCCTTTATACGTCCCGACCTCCATATCGTGCTGGTCGACCCGCTGCGTCCCGGCCATGAGACCAGCCACCACCCCGGCGAGGCGGTGCTGCGCATGGCCGATATCGTGCTGGTGGCCAAGACCAACTCCGCCTCCGATGCCGATATCCAGCGGGTCACGGAAAGTGCCTGCCAGATCAATCCCTCGGCAACTGTGGTGCGTGCAGCCTCACCGGTACAGCTGGATGATGAAGAGGCGGTGCGGGGAAAACGGGTGCTGGTAGTCGAGGACGGGCCGAGTATCACCCACGGCGGCATGGCCTACGGTGCCGGTTTCGTCGCCGCCACTCGGGCACAGGCCGCAGAGATCATCGACCCTCGTGCCGATGCCGTGGGTGAAATCAACGCCGTCTACACCAACTACCCGCATATCGGCGCGGTACTCCCGGCGGTGGGCTACCACCCTTCACAGCTACAGGCGTTGCAGCAGACGATCAACGCCGTCGCTGCCGATGTCGTGGTCTCGGCCACCCCCTGTGACCTCGGCGCGCTGATCAGCATAAACAAACCCATGGTGCGCGCCCGTTACGACTTTGCCGAGGTCGGCGAGCCGGGGTTGGGAGCACTGATTGAACAATTCTTGCAGGCGCAAAGATCACACTAGAGGACATGCGAGCGTAAACTCTAGCCCCACCACTCCACCTCATCGCACTCAGCGGTGATCAC
>JBFFJV010000357.1:0-2756 GCA_041555695.1 Thiohalomonadaceae bacterium
GAGGTCGGCCTGTAGATCGGCCTCGCTCAGCTCCAGTCCGGGCGGGCAGCCGTCGACAATCGCCCCAAGGGCCGGGCCGTGGGACTCACCAAAGGTGGTGACCGTAAAGAGTTTTCCGAAGCTGTTTCCTGACATGGCAATCATTCTAGCGGTTTGGCCGGGCCGCGTCGCGACACCGGAATGAATATATTTCACACCTGACTTTAACCATCAAGTATGTGTATGATGGCAGGATAATAACAGAGAGCACTGCAAGCAGGGGAAAAAAGCTTGTCATATCAAGAGCGTACAAACAAGGGGGGAGGCCGCCTGCTACAGGCGGCCGGTTTCGCCGCAATCCTGGTTTTAATGACCCTGTTAACACTGCTCGGCCTGGCAAAAATGGCGGATATCAACCGCCATCTGGAGACCATCGTCAACCAGCACAACGTCAAATCCGCGCTGGTGAAACAGATGCGTCTCAGCGCCCGAGAGCGCGTTTTCACTATCCAGAACATGATGCTCACAGACGACCCCTTTGAGCAGGACGATGCCGCCCTGAGCATCGATGAACTGGGAGCTGAATTTACCACCGCACGTCAACAGCTGATGCAGATGCCGCTGGAGCCTCACGAAAGGGCGATGCTCGACATTCAGAACAAATGGGCTCAGCAGGCGGTGCCACTGCAACGCGAGGCGGTCACCCTGATCATGGGCGGCAATCGCGAGAAAGCCAAAGTACTCCTGGCCGAGCAGGTGTTACCCACCCAGCAGAAGGTACTGGCCACCCTGGCCCAACTGGAGGCTAAGCAGGATGCAGCCATCGAGAAGACCTTTAAAGAGGCAGTAACCACCCACAACAGGGCACGTATACAGATCATCATCCTTGGCGCTATCGCCGCCTGGATTGGGGTCTTGATCGCACTGTTTACCATTCACCGCAGCCGCATCAGCGCGCAGCAGCTATTCCGTGAGAAAGAGCGCGCCCAGGTTACCCTGCACTCCATCGGCGATGGGGTCATCACCACCGATGCCCACGGCAGTATTGAGTATATGAACCCTGTTGCCGAGCAGCTCACAGGCTGGCGCTCCAGCGCGGTGGAGGACAAGGCACTACTTGATATCTTCCGCATTGTTGCGGGAGATGAGGCGGAGCCGATCTATAGCAGTATTGAGCAGCTGCTGAAGCAGAGTAATCAGGACGGCCCGCTGCACCAGAGCATGCTGCTGAACGCCAGCCATGAAACCCTCGCCATTGAGTTCACCGCATCAGCGATCAGGGACGATAACGAGCATCTGACTGGAACCGTTGTCACCTTCCGCGACGTGAGTGAGATCAGGGCACTGGCCAACCACCTATCCCACCAGGCACGTCACGACCCGCTCACCAATCTGGTCAACCGCCGCGAGTTTGAGCAGCGGCTGGAACAGGCGCTAATGCATGCACGCCTGGAGAGCCAGCAACACGCCCTCTGCTTTCTCGACCTGGATCGCTTCAAGATCGTCAATGACACCTGTGGTCACGCCGCCGGTGATGAGCTGCTGATCCAGCTGGTCAGCCGCCTCAAGGCACAGGTACGCAGCAACGACCTGCTGGCGCGCCTGGGCGGGGATGAGTTCGGGCTATTGCTGGAGAACTGTCCGCTGGAGAAGGCCAACACCATCGCCGAGGAGATCCGCAGTACGGTCAACAGCTTTGTCTTCGTCTGGGAGAAGCAAAGTTTCAGCGTCGGCGTAAGTATCGGCATGGTAATGATCGATGCCACTAGCGGCACCCTGAGCGAGGTCATAGCGATGGCCGATGCCGCCTGCTACTCGGCCAAGGATGGCGGACGTAACCGGGTACACCTCTATACGGACAGCAAAGAGGAGCAGGTAGCTCAGCACAAGGCCCCGTGGATCGAACGGCTGCAAACGGCACTACAGGACGACAATTTCGCCCTCTACTGCCAGAGCATTGTCGCCGTCAATCCACTGCGCGAGCAGCTACACCTGTGTGAACTGCAACTGCGATTCCGGGATGAGCAGGGACAGCAGATCCCGCCGATGGCCTTTATTCCCGCTGCCGAGCGTCACAACCTGATGCCCGCCATCGACCGCTGGGTGTTACGCCACACCTGTCAGCTGATCCGAATCGTCAACGACGAGGCTGCCATCTACTGCATCAACCTCTCACTCCAGACCATAAGCGACGAGCAGTTCCTCCCCTCAGTAGAGAAAATGCTCAGCAGCTACCGGGTAAAACCGCAGCAGATCTGCTTTGAAATCACCGAGGCCCACGCCGTCGGCAACCTGCAAAGAGTCGCGGATTTCGTGCGTAAGCTACGGGAGATAGGCTGTCGCAGTTCACTGGATGATGTGGGCCGCAGCATCGGCAGCTACGATTATCTGAAAAACCTGCCAGTCGACTTTATCAAGATTGACGGCCACCTCATCGGCGGCGTGGTACACAGCACCATCAGCAATGTTCAGGTAAAGGCGATCACCCAAATCGCCCACCTGTTGGGGATTTGCGTTATCGCCGAGATGGTGGAGGATCACAACACGCTCAAGCTACTGGGCGGACTGGGTATCAACTACGCGCAGGGCTTCGGCATCGCCAAGCCCCGACCGGTAGCGGAGTTGAAGACGGTACTGAGCGCCGCTGCCGAGTCGGTGGCGGCGACGCAGAAGAGCTAATCAGATAACGCGGGAGAAGCGCTGGTTCTGCTTCTCGCGCAGGTAGCGGTCGAACACCATACAGATGTTGCGAATCAGCAGCTTGCCCGCCGGATTGA
>JBFFJV010000358.1:0-2749 GCA_041555695.1 Thiohalomonadaceae bacterium
CATATCCTCTCCGAGCTTGAGGCCTACTCCACCCACATGATGATCATCAAAGAGGGGCGGATGACGGCGCACCGTCTACTGGGGGATGAGCACCAGCCGGTGCGACGGCTGCGCCTGCGTTTTGCCGCGCTGGACGACACCCTGCGCCAACGTCTCGATAGACTGCCAGCGATGGCTACGCCCAGCTTTCGCGGCAACGAGGTGAGTTTCGATTTCGGCGGCGGCGATGCCGAGCAGAGTGCGCTGCTGGCGCAACTGGTAGATGAGGGGCTGCCGCTGCTGGAGTTTGCGGTCGACCGGGTGAGCATGGAGCGGGCCTACCTGCAGGATACGGAGGTGAGCCATGAATCCTGAATTTAAACGTTACCTGTGGCTGGAGCTGACCGTGGCACGGCTGGTGGTGATGCCACTGTTACTTGGTATGTTGTTCTTTATCATTATCAGTTCTGATAACGGTGATACCAGTGGTTATTTTGCCCTGGTCGCCTTCATCATTCTGGTGGTTGCCTGGGGCGGAAAACTCAGTGCCGATAGCATTATCGATGAGGTGAGCGCCCACACCTGGGACAACCAGCGTATGTCCTCGTTACCGCCGTGGCAGATGGTGTGGGGCAAGCTCTTCGGCAGTTCGGTGTTTGCCTGGTACGGCGGCCTGTTCTGTCTGGCGATGTTTCTGTTCGGTAACCTTGGGCAGATGCCGCTGACACTGCTGGTTGTGATCACCGTGGTAAGCATACTGGTGGCGATCACCTTTCAGGCGATGGGCATTATTTCGGGCTTAATGTCGATGCGGGCCAATCAGCGAAACCGCAACATGGGGTTGTTGATCCTGTTGGTGCTGGTGTTTGGCTCAGTGATCGTGCCGCAGCTCGCCGGGGATAGCATGCGACTCTACGACAGCAAACAGTGGCACAGCTGGGAGGTGAGTAATCTCGAATTTATCCTCTTTAGCGCAGTGAGCTGGTGCGGCTGGGCGCTATTTGGTGCCTACCGCATGATGCGTAGCGAAATGCAGTATCGCAACGGCCCGCTTACCTGGTTGCTGTTTCTGCTCTGGATCACTCTCTACTTTAGCGGTTTCATCAATGGCGATACGCTAACGAGAACCGAGCAGAGTGCGCAGCTGGCCGTGGTGTTTTCCGGTATTACGATGATCGCCTACATACTCCTGTTGATCGAACAGATGAACCTCATTGAACTGCGCAAACTGCTTTATCAACGTTCTGAAAAGGATGGCGGATTTTATCTTGATTTGATTCCACTATGGCTGCTGACACTCGTCTTTCTTGTCATGATTACCCTGGCCGCGGTGGTGATGCTCAGTGGCGATCAGAGCCTGGTGCCGGCGAGGCTGGCCGCGCCGATAGCCCTCTGTTTCGTCCTGCGCGATGCGGCGGTGATCCTGATGTTGCGATTGTCCCCCAATAACCGGCGAGGGGCCTTTTCAGCGTTAATTTACCTGCTGCTGGTTTATTACATTGCCAATGCCATCGTCGATGCCGGTACTACTGGTGGCTTTATAGTGGCCCTGTTTTTGCCAAACCTGAGTGGGGATTGGTTATATGGCCTGCTACCCGCACTCATTGGTGCCGTGCTGATGATCGCCCTTGCCGCATGGCGACTCTACCGCCCCCTGTTAGCGAGACCGTCAACATAAGGGCGTACAGGGTGTGAACATCAGGCTACAATAGTGCTGTAACCATAGGGAATGTGGAGAAATAAATGAACAGACTTGTCGCAGCCTTACTGCTGATCACTATCGTGGGTAGTGCCACCGCGCAGGGCATCTATCGCTGGGTAGATGACAACGGGGTTACCCACTTTGGGGATGCCTCACAGTCACCACAGGCAGAACGGATTCAGCTCGACGCCCTCAACACAGTCGGCTCGCAAACAGAGGTCGAAGAACCTTCTACCCGGGAGCAGGCCCCCGCAAAAAAACAGCAACCTCAGATCACCATGTACAGCGCCGAGTGGTGTGGTGTCTGCAAAAAGGCAAAGGCCTATTTTAAACAGAACAAAATCCAGTACACCGATTACGACGTCGAGAACAGCAGCAAGGGAAAGCGTGACTACGCGAAGATGAAATCAAAGAGCGTACCGCAGTTTGTGGTTGGCGATGAGAAGGTGGTGGGGTTTAGTGTTAAGCGGTTTGAGAAGTTGTTGGGGAGGTCTTGATTTGTTGCCTCCGATTACGCTTCGCTAATCGGGGCTACAGCTAATTTTAAGGTTCGCATCAACCTCGATAATCCCGTCCCTCAAACCAAAAAAGGGCACCATCAAGGTGCCCTTTTTTTGTACTCTGTAACTACCGAACCTAAACCGTCTGGTAGTAGAGGTTCTGCGGGTGATTCGCCTGCGCAAAGAAGAACCAGCGCTCAAACAACAGTCCCACATATTGCACAACAAAGGCCATTACCAGCATGCTCTTGCCGCCGTCCATGCCACCCCACAGCAGCAGCAGCGGTAGCGGGAAGACCAGTACCAGGAAGATCCATTTAATGGATTTCAGGAAGGCGGCGGTCTTGCCGTGGAAGTACTCGCGGGTGTTGAACGAGCCGCCCATCATGCCCATCGCCTTCTGCTGGATGGTGTTGTGGCGTACACCGATGGCGGTCTGCATGGTGGACTTGTACTTAATGCGGCTGTTACGGAACAGTGAGGCACCGCGACTGGCAAGACCGAGCAGGGTGATGATCATCGCCCAACCGGCGTAGAAGCCGACCAGCTCTGGCGCTGCATAGGCCGC
>JBFFJV010000359.1:0-2742 GCA_041555695.1 Thiohalomonadaceae bacterium
GATGGCGACCTTACGGCTGCAGATTAATTTTGCGAGTAATGATCACCAGGTGGCAGAGCGTTATCTGCAGGAGATCGAGAAACTGGCGGAGCTGATGAAGAAGGCACCGGCAGGGGAGGTGGTGATTGAGGGACATACCTCGGCCGTAGGCAGCGAGTCCTACAATCAACGCCTTTCCGAGCGTCGGGCCAGGGCCGTCGCCGATATCCTGGTCAAACAATTTGCCATTGATCCACAGCAGGTCAGGGGCATTGGCTATGGCGAAAGCAGGCTGTTGAATACCTCAAACAGTCGCCAGGCACATGCGGAGAATCGCCGTATTGAGGCGGTATTTTCCACCGCCTTCAAGAAGACGAGTGCGGTGACCTCTGGTATAGCCGCTGCCCGGGTGATGGTGACAGTCAAAAAGCCGAATGTTGCGCCGGTTGCTGTTGACGATGAGGCTGTAGTTGATCAGGGCGGCGCTGTTGCTATCACTGTTATGTCGAATGACTATGATGAGGACGGAGATGTCCTGATGGTGGCAGGGGTTTCAGCACAACATGGAACCACGACGATCCTTGAAGACGGTACGATTCGTTATACCCCCGAGCCCGGATACCATGGTGATGAGCGGCTGAGCTACCGCGTGGAGGATGGCAACGGGGGGAGTGCCGAGGCCGTTGTTGCGATTCAAGTTATGCCTGGGGGGATGCCGTGGTATCTCTGGGGTGATCTGGGCTATGCCGCAGGGTCGAGTACGATGAGTAGCCTTGATGATGATTTGCAGTCTGCAGGACTGGATGCAACCACCACCTCTCTGAATACTCAGCGGATGACATACCAGCTAGGTGTCGGGATGCAGTTCGCCGAGAACTGGGCGGTTGAACTTGGCTATGTGGACCTTGGAGAGGTTGAGATGAGTCTGCGGGCGACCGCAACCGATATGAACCAGCTCTATGCGGAGGTGGCTCGCATTCACCCGCTGTCGGCCAAAGGCTATCTGCTTGCCCTGCAATATCAATTACCCTTGAGTGAGAAAATTGATCTGATGGCGCGTGCGGGATATTGGCGCTGGGATTCGAAATACACGACTTATGACGGTGTCGCGGTTGGTGGTGACAGTGCAAAGGGTGGCGATAAAGTACTGGGTTTAGGTATTAACTATCATGTTGGAGAGAAGCTGGCCGTGCGGGGAATGTTGCAGCAATACTCGATCAACTCGGAGCAGGTTAATTCAGTTTCTCTAGGCGTCGTCTATTCGCTGTTTTGAGTGCCCTGCTAAGGTTCAGTCTTCCCTGACTGTGGTGGGCTTTTGCGATTAAAGCACCGCGCGCAGTGCCAGCGCGTCGGGGAAGGGGGTGAGATAGTGCTGTTGCGACAGGTAGCTATCCGGATGATTTCGCAGATGGTGGCGCAACAGGGTAATGGGGGTGATCAGCGGTACCTGACGCGCCCTGAAGGCCTCAAAAAGAGTGACCAGTTCTGATTTGTCTTCACGGCCTATCTTGCGCTTGAGGTAGCCCTGGATGTGCTGCATTACGCTAACGTGCTGGCCGCGATGCGGACGCAGCGCCATCACCTCCATGAAGCGGCAGATGTAGGCGTCGCGTTTTTCGTCAAGGTTGTGGCGGTTGGTGCCGGCGGCAAGCCTGCCCAGTTCACGATAGAGGTGACTGCCGCGCGCCATCAGCTGCAGCTTGTGGCTTAGATGAAACTGCATCAGCCCCTTTACGTTGCCCTGGCTATTGGCGATCGACTTCCAGCGACGGTAGGCGTAGACCCGCTCGAAGAAGTTCTCGCGTATTGCCGCATCGTTCAGCCGTCCCTCATCCTCCACCGGGATCAGCGGCCAGCGCTGCATGAAGGCGGCGGCGAACAGGCCGGTGCCGGAGCGCTCGCGGTAGCCGTCGTCATTAATGACCACCGCTACGCGGCTCATGCCGCAGCTGGGGGAGTCCTTCTTGAAGACAAAACCGTCAAGCTCGCCCAGGTCTGCTGCTCGCTTTTCCGCATAGTCGTTCATCCGCTCGGTCAGGTCGTGGTGCGGGGCCTTGCTGCTAACCAGACGTATACCAATAGATGAGTTGCGCAGCTGAATAGTGGGGCGCGGATTGCCAAGCCCTATCTCCATTTCCGGGCAAACCGGGAGAAAATCGACGAATTTGTCGGCCAGCTCGGTGAGCAGGGCGTTGCGCTTGTGGCCGCCATCAAAACGAACCTGCTGACCCAGCAGGCAGGCACTGGCACCGATAAGGGGTTTGTTGTGCTGTTTCATAGTTGCTCTCCCGGTTAATTCCTG
Source organism: Thiohalomonadaceae bacterium (assembly GCA_041555695.1). GTDB lineage: Bacteria > Pseudomonadota > Gammaproteobacteria > Thiohalomonadales > Thiohalomonadaceae > JAPHSX01. The sequence goes on from JBFFJV010000359.1 coordinate 2,282, forward strand.
AGTTAAATGCTAGACAATGATTTTATGTTGTTCAAGTATTTATTTGTACATCTTGTGTAACTGACGATGTGTGACTATATTCAGGCATACGAACCGTGATGAGAGGAGAAGGGTGTGAGTGACGGAATGCCGATCAGGGCCTTGTCCGAATTAACCGGGGTGGCAACCACCACCCTGCGTGCCTGGGAACGCCGTTATGGCCTGCTCAAGCCGGCGCGTACCTTAAAGGGACACCGGCTCTACTCGCAGCAGGATGTCGAGCTGGTGCGACAGGTCGTAGCCTTACTACAGCAGGGGATCGCGATCAGCGAGGCGGTGCGCCAGAGCCGTGAGGGTGCTCCGCAAAAGAACGCGGCTGCGACTGTTGTCGAACACGATCAGTGGTCCCATCTGCGCCAGCGCCTGCTGCATGCGGTGGAGGGGTTCAGCGAGGCACAGCTGGAGTTGGTCTATAACGAGGC
>JBFFJV010000360.1:0-2736 GCA_041555695.1 Thiohalomonadaceae bacterium
ACCATTGGCTATGTGATGCAGTATGCGGCGATGCGCCACTTCATCGGCGAGCAGCCGATGCATATATTGCCGCTGAAACTGGAGGAGTGCCCCGAGGGCAACCACGCCTTCGACGTGGTCTTCTCGATGGGGGTGATCTACCACCGCCGCGATCACATGGAACACCTGCAGGCACTCAAGCAGCACCTCAAGCCCGGCGGCGAACTGGTGCTGGAGGGGCTGGTGATCGAGGGCGGCCCCGGCGAACTGCTACACCCCCGGGGGCGCTACGCCAAAATGAAGAATGTGCACACCCTGCCCTCACCCGCCACCATGGCGCAGTGGCTGCAACAGGCGGGATATCGCAATATTGAGATCATCGATGTCAGCCCCACCACCATCGAAGAGCAGCGACGCACCGAGTGGATGCACTTCGAGTCGCTCGCCGACTATCTTGACCCAGACGACCCGAGCAAAACCATAGAGGGCCACCCTGCCCCCCTGCGGGCCGTGCTGCGCGCCATCAATATAGGGTAAACCCTAATATTTTCTTGCCATGGTCTGTGGCGCTGGTTATAGTCGGTTGAGAAATAATTAAAAACAAAAACTAATGTAGAGAAGCCGGTCTATCAGCCGCTCTCCCGCCAACTAACACCATACAAACAGGTGCCGCATGAGGACAGCCATTTTCTCATGGATAGTTTTATGTGCAGGGATCACACTGGGCACGGCGCATGCCGCCGATCAACAACCGGAAACACCGCTGACCATATCCGGTGGCTTTGTCATCACTGCCGAAGAGGTTCGTCTGTTAATCGAGCAGGGGGATAGTTATCTGGCCGACTGCCGCAGCCCCTTTAATTACGGCAAGGGACACCTGCCTGGTGCCCGCTCCATGGAATATCACCTCAACTATCATAAAGATAATCTCACGGATAAATCGGATACATCCCACATCAACCTCAGCAGCCTGCCGGATAATAAGAAGGGTATTCTGATCTTCTACAGCCACGGCACCACCGGCTGGAAATCATTCCGTGCCGCCGAGGCGGCCATCGCAGCCGGTTATAATCAGGTCCACTGGTTTCGCGGCGGCGTACAGGCATGGCAGGCCGCAGGACATCAGCTTGAATATTAAACAGTCTGGATACCGTCTATGAAAGAGAGTCGCTTTTCGCCGACAGCTTACTGGAATGATCTCTCCATCAAGTACAAGATCGTCCTGATCAGCGCCTCACTCATTACCCTGCGGATTATCCTTAACGGCAACTTTTTTCTCGGTTATCAGCAACTGGAAAAATATCATGAGTTTGAGCACTCGGTGCACTTTGCCAGCACCAAACTCTATAGTTTTAAATCGACCTTCACCGAGATCTTCTTCACCGATGGCGCGCTGCCGCAGATAGAACTAAGTCAGCGGCAGCTTACCGATATTGTGAAAACATTCGCCAGTCTGCACGCGCACCACGGTAAGGATATGCTGTTTCATTCACGCATTATGCAGTTAGAACAGCGCGCTACACAGTTACAGATCACCGTCGAGCAGGTGATGCAGACACCAGAAAAACTCAATTTCAAAGACCCCGACGCCATGATCATCCTCGGCAAGGTCACGGCAATGACCAACCACCTGTTTGGCGATGTCCACCGCCTTATCGAAGATGTCACCGCCTACTCCGGCAGGATGCGTGACGAGACCTTTAAATCCATGATCATCATGGGCATGGTGATCTTTAGCGTCGGCATCCTCTTCCTGATCATGCTCTATCGTGGCGTAATGGGGCCGCTGAAGTTGCTGGAAGAGATGCGCTGTCTGATTCGACGCGTGCGTACCGAGGGCGATCTCTCGGCTAAGTTGCACGGCGAGAGTAATACCGAGGTGGGCAGGCTGGCGCACGACTTCAACGCCCTGATCAGTACGCTGGATATGAACCTGGGTAAGACCTCGCAAACGGTTACCCTGGTGTCAGAGCATGTGGAACGGCTATCACACGAGGTGCGTGAATCGCATGATGAGATCGGGCAGCAACAACATGAAATATTTCATCTCAATAATGCCATCCGCAAGATGGCCGAGACGTTGCAAACGCTCACCGAGAATGCCCACTCGATTGCATGTTCCGCAGGCGAGCTGGAACAACATTCGCATGATGACACCGAGCTGATGCAGCAAATCCGGCAGATCAGCCTTACCCTTGATGAACACATCACCAGCGCCAAACTACAGCTGGAGAAGATCCACAATGAGTCGCCGGATGAGGACGAAATACCGGGGAACACATCGGCATATGGCAGTGCTATCTCACGGCTTCAGTACTTCAGCACCGAGGCCGCCAATAGCATTGAATTTGCCGCCACCGAACTTGGCGGACAACAGCGCGCCCTGCAGAGTGCAGAACGACCACAGCTCATGATTCGCCAGCTCTCGGAGTCTATCGATAGCTGTACACAGAAAATATTGCGTACTATTGAGGTCGAAAAAGAGGTACTGCAAACCATTAGCCGCGATATCGATGAAATCACTACCCTGGAGAATCACACCGCCTTTACCAGCAACCTGATTACCAGTGCCAGCGATGAGCTACTCTACCTGTCGAAGCTACTCAGCGCGGAGGTGCAGCGTTTTCATACCACGCAACCAAAAGAGGCCGAAGCGAGCTGAGCCCGCTTCACCGTCGAAAACATCCAGACAAAAAAAGGCCCCGCTGAGGGACCTTCCGTTATTCCCACTAGCGCAAGACTAAACGCGATAGTTGG
>JBFFJV010000361.1:0-2723 GCA_041555695.1 Thiohalomonadaceae bacterium
CGTCCGGGGCAGCACCGCTGGATCGGTCTTCGTTCATGCGGTGTAGTTACTCATTGGTACGGATTTGCATAGCCTAGGTCACCCAGCAGGGCAATTTCAAGCCCTTCCATCACCTCAGCCTCGGCATCATCGATGTGATCGTAGCCAAGCAGGTGAAGAGTGCCGTGGATCACCATGTGTGCCCAGTGGGCCTTTATCGGCTTATTCTGCTCTTCGGCCTCACGCGCCACCACGGCGGCACAGATGATGATATCGCCCAGCAGGGGGATATCGACACCGGGCGGGGCCTCAAAGGGAAAGGAGAGGACATTGGTCGGCTTGGCCTTGTTCCGGTAGGTGGCATTAAGCTCGGTGATCTCCGCTTCATCAGTAATCCTGATGGTCAGCTGCGCCTCTTCGCGCTCACTATCACACGCATTCAATGCCGCCGCAACCCAGCGCTGGAAGTCTGCCTCTGCGGGCAGATTCGGGGCTTCAACGGCGATCTGTAGATCCAGTTCAAGCATTAAAATATAAAACCTGTCGCCGAACCATCACGGGCACAGAGTATTGCACGACCGGGGGGCTCACAAAAACTACCGCTGTGACTAACCATGTTCACTCTGTTCGCGCTCAAACTTGTCATAGGCCCCGACGATACGCTGCACCATAGGGTGGCGCACCACATCCTTGGCCTGGAAAAAGGTAAAGCTGATCCCCTCAACCGACTGCAACACCTCAACTGCGTGACGCAGCCCCGATTTGGTACCACGCGGCAAGTCGATCTGGGTCACATCCCCGGTGATCACCGCGGTAGAGCCAAAACCGATACGGGTGAGGAACATCTTCATCTGCTCGGGAGTGGTGTTCTGTGCCTCATCGAGAATAATAAAGGCCTCGTTGAGGGTTCGGCCTCGCATGTAAGCCAGCGGGGCCACCTCAATAACATTACGCTCCATCAGCTTGGCGACACGCTCAAAGCCCATCATCTCGTAGAGGGCATCATAGAGCGGGCGTAGATAGGGGTCGACCTTCTGCGCCAGATCACCAGGCAGAAAGCCGAGTCGCTCCCCCGCCTCGACCGCCGGGCGGGTAAGGATCACGCGCCGCGCCTCATCACGTTCCAGCGCCTCCACCGCACAGGCCACGGCAAGATAGGTCTTACCGGTACCCGCGGGACCAATACCAAAATTGATGTCGTGTTCGAGGATGCCCTTGAGGTAACGCTTCTGGTTGGGGCCGCGCCCCTTTACCACACCGCGCTTGGTGCGGATCACCACCTCTTCAATATCCTCCACCTCTTCGAGCAGCGCCTCAATGCCCGACTCCTGCAGATAAAGGTGAACCCGGTTAGGCGACAGGGTCTCTTCGTCCGAGACGCGATAGAGGTCCTTCAACACCTCCGCGGCAGCACGCACCGGCTCAGCATCGCCGATGATGCGAAAATTCGCGCCGCGATTATTGAGCTCTACCCCCAGACGACGCTCAATCTGTCGCAGGTGCTCATCGAACTGGCCGCAGAGATTCGCCAGCCGCGTGTTGTCCACGGGCTCCAGGGTGATGTCGAGGCTTTCTGGTTTATCGCTCAAGCTTTTCTTCCATTCGATTATTCGGTTACCAGCTCGCCACGTAGCGAGTTGGGGTAGGCCTCGGTAATGCGCACATCGACAAACTGCCCAATCACCTCGCGCCCCGCCGGGAAGTTGACCACGCGGTTGTTCTCGGTGCGGCCGGAGACCTCCGCCTCGCTCTTGCGCGAGATCCCCTCGACCAGCACCTTCTGCACGCTGCCGACCATGGCCTGGCTAATGGCACTGGCCTGTTCGGTGATCTTGGCCTGCAGGCGGGCAAGGCGTTCCTTTTTCACCGCCATCGGCACATCATCAGGCAGATCCGCTGCCGGGGTGCCGGGGCGCGCCGAGTAGATAAAGCTGTAGCTGTGGTCGAAACCAACCTCGTCGATCAGTTTCATCGTCTGCTCGAAGTCCGCATCGCTCTCGCCGGGGAAACCGACGATAAAGTCAGAGGAGATGGTGATATCGGGGCGCTGCTGACGCAGGCGGCGGATCTTCGATTTGTACTCCAGCGCGGTGTGGCCACGCTTCATCAGCGCCAGTATACGGTCCGCCCCCGACTGTACCGGCAGGTGGAGGAAACTCACCAGCTCCGGCACCTCGGCATAGGCCTCGATCAGGCTGTCGGAGAGCTCTACCGGATGGGAGGTGGTGTAGCGGATGCGGTCGATGCCATCGACGGCGGCGACATAACGAAGCAGCAACGCCAGATCGGCGATCTCACCATCATGCATGGTGCCGCGATAGGCATTCACATTCTGCCCCAGCAAGTTAACCTCACGCACCCCCTGCGCCGCCAGCCCGGCCACCTCGGCGATCACATCATCGAAGGGACGACTCACCTCCTCGCCACGGGTATAGGGAACCACACAGAAGGTGCAGTACTTGGAGCACCCCTCCATGATCGAGACAAAGGCGGTACAGCCGTCTGCCTTCGGCTCAGGCAGGGTGTCGAACTTCTCGATCTCGGGGAAGCTGACATCGACCACCTTACCGCGGTTGGCAATCACCTCCCCCAGCATCTCCGGCAGGCGGTGCAGGGTCTGCGGCCCGAACACGATGTCGACGAAGGGGGCTCGCTGCTGAATCATCGCCCCCTCCTGGCTGGCGACACAGCCGCCCACCCCGATGATCACCTTGGGGTTCTTCTCCTTTAACGGCCGCCACATC
>JBFFJV010000362.1:0-2704 GCA_041555695.1 Thiohalomonadaceae bacterium
AGCGCCTACCCTCTGAATGGTCTGATAAACAATATGAGAATTGGGGCCCCACAGGGAGGGATTAAAATTGCGGCTCGAATCGAGGTCGTCAGCGGTGGGCAGCGGGCCGCACAAATTCGAGCGTGGCGGAGGCAACTCAAGGGCCTCCGGTAGCTCCACATCCGGTAGATAAGGATTAACAGACGTAGTCGCTGGCTCTGGAGACGAGGTTACGGCACTTGTACCTGCGGTGGGAACAGGGCTGCTCACAGGGGGGGGGGGGCCTCCCGATTCTGTGGCGATAATCCAGTCGCGGATAGCCGCTACTTCCTGATCATCAAGGCCCGTCGAGCTAGGAGATACGGGTTCTAACATAGGGCCAAAGTCATGGAAACCGGAAAAAAGATCACCGCTAGGCAATGGGTCACCCCACATGTTCGCCGTGGTTGTCCATGCCCGATTGATATCGTGACAGGTTTGACAACCGCCGCTCTCGCCACTTTGCCATCGTTCAATGGGACCACGATACGCCTCATAACGCGGATCAGGGGGAACATATACAGGCAGAGGCAAGTCGGCCTGACTCAGCTCCCCTGTCATGACCTGCATACGCTGCGCCACTGAAGGGCTGGTCATATACCCCTGGGTCTGGGCCTCCAAAAACCCCATAAATCCCCCTACCCGTTCACGGTAGCTGGCATCAGTCGCCAGACGCGTGCCCTCAAAACGCCGCTGTGCGGCTGAGTCGGTGCCGGCCCAGGTCTCAAAGCGCTGCGGCCCAAGGGGAGAGGGGCTGGCGGCGGCATTGGAGGCATAGTCCATGGCCAAGCTGGTTAACAACTGAGCCTGTAACTGGAACCCCTCCATGGAGCGAATATACCCCTTCCACTCGGTTAACACGCCGATGTTGCTCGCCAGACGCGCTATGGCCAAACTCCTCACCCGCGCCACAAATTCATCATAGGTTTCGTTAGCGTGCTCATCGCCCTCCCGCTGCACCAGAGACGAATCACGCCCCCCCGTTTGCTGAACCACATGGGTGCTTTCGTGGGCCATTAACTGTACATCTGCATCGCTCTGTCCCTGTCCCAGAAAAATATTGTTTTTATGGGTAAAGGCCTTGGCGTTAAGGCCCTGTGAGGCCGCTTGAGCCGGGGCGTCATTATGTACGCGCACAGACGACAGATCAGATCCCAGCACAGGCTCTACCCGTGAACGGACTGATTCGTTTAGTGGTGAGCCACTAACTGGCGAACTAATCGTGTTGGCTACTGAGTTGGGGACGGAGGGTTGTGAAACTGCGACATTGGATCTGGTTTGAATGGATGGCGCACCAGCTCCCCCAGGCGCTTCTTCGCAATCCGCACATACTCGCTGGATGAAGGGGCTACGTAAAGATCTTGTTTGCAGTGACGGTATTTCCTTCAATGGTTCTTCTAATCCAGCACTACCAACAGGCATTCGCATCACCTGACCGGCAACGGCATCCGCCTCTTTCTCATACTTATCGTCCTGCGCACCAACCTTGAGTTTTGGCTGAACAGGCCCGGTTCCATCGGCTCCTGCTGCGCCATGATGCTGAGAGGGAAAAGTCGCCATAGCATGCCACAACGGGTTAAGCTCGGGCTTAATCTGGTGAGCACTCTCCTCACCCTTAACTTTGCCCCTGGCAACCTCGTTGACAGTTTTTTTAGTCGCTGTCTCGGCATGCTTTGCAACGGACACGTTTCTATCCCTGTTAGTGCATTAGCACCACATAGTCATTGAGTTCTCCACGACTCAGCAAGGTCGCCCTCTCCTCTGGCGTTGCCAGGCGTTTTACCACTTCAACATTTGTCGCCACCACGCCGTCGTTCTTTAATACTTCGACCACGGCGTCGGCACTCGTAACAGGTTTAATCAGTGCCTCCTCAGAGAGGGCGATGACTTCCACCCTTGTTGGCTTATCCACTGTGGATATCACCCGCTCAGTATTTGCTGCGTAGGTATCAGATTTTGCTACCGACATATTTTCATCGACGATTAACACCTCATCAAATGTTTTGTTTGCCTCAATATCAGAGGCTGATGTCGTCCCCTCAGTAACCAGTCTATTAACAACCCGTACACCCGATACCGTCTTATCAGCCACCACTCGCAACACAAAATTGCAATTGCTATCCCAAGCGTTGCCACCTGACGGCATGGTGATGCTACGTTCTATTCCCAGCGCCTTTTTTACATGGCTGGCCTGTTCCTGATAGTGCGCAACAACTTCATCGGCGATACCCTGGGGGTGAATCAGCAGCAACCCATAGGTAATCCCTGCCGGAGTGGGTAAAACACCCACTTCAGCGGCCTGGGACTTTAGCTTCTCAAGCTGCTTTTTCAGCACAGCCAGATCTGCCGCGACATTGATACCAGCCTGCAATGGCAATGGGACTGTCTCCTTCTCAAGCATCTCCCAATAGCCGGCCTTTTTTATCCGACTGATCAGATCTTTCGTCACTGTGCTCATTAGCTTTTTCAGGTCGTAACTGTGTACGCAGACAATAACCGGCACGGCTACTGGATCGGGTACTGGCTCCGGTACGGGTGTTGGTTCCGGCTCAGGCGGCATAGTCAACTCATTCGGCGTCATTAGCACGGTGATAGCAGCACAAACATCAATGGCCTCTTTGCTTGCATACACACTTGGTTCTAGCTCACAGGTGCTATCCACCGCTCGGCTGATCGCCATTCCCTG
>JBFFJV010000363.1:0-2662 GCA_041555695.1 Thiohalomonadaceae bacterium
CTCCTCTTAGGACGCAAGCCCTTTGAGACATTGCCGAGGTGGTGAAATTGGTAGACACGCTAGCTTCAGGTGCTAGTGGGGGCAACCCCGTGGAAGTTCGAGTCTTCTCCTCGGCACCATACTTCGAAAATCCGCATGTGGTTCATCCACTGCGGATTTTTTTTCGCCTCTCACTTCCACTTACGTGGTAGCTGATTCGCTCGACGGCATGTTCCCGACACCGTCTACCGAGCACATCCATATGCGCGTATGCCCCCCTTCGGACCCACTATCGTGCGTCCCATCCTGAATAGCCGTCGACTTTTCACATCATACAAAGATAGAAACTCTACTTTTAAAACGAAACCTTTCTTTCACTCAACAATTCCCCCTTTTCAAACATCAAACCCTATCTGTCCCCAGAGCCCCCCCCGATAAATCCTAAAACCCCTTGATTTACATCTAAGTGAGAATTATTATCATTTGCATCCAGTTATTTACTTAGAGGCATCACGATGAAACCGTTACTCATGACACTCTGCCTGCTTATTGCCCCCAGCGCTTTCGCCGGAGAGAGCCAGCAACTACTGCAGCTACTCGACTATGTCGGCGTTGATTACGCCGAAGCGGTCGCAAACGGCAAGGTAGTCAATGCCGGTGAATATGAAGAGATGAACGAATTCGCCGGGGCAATAGGCACCACCATCAGCGCACTCCCCTGGCACGAGGCCAAGGCTGCGCTGCAGCAGGAGGCTGCCGCACTTAAAGTGGCGATAGAAACCATGCGTCCCCCCGCTGATATTGCTGCGATGACCGGCTCGATGCGCGGGCGCATCATGGAAAATTATGAAGTCGTGGCCGTACCTGCACAAAAACCGAATCTCGCCCTGGCTCAGCAGCTCTACAGCAGCAACTGTATGGCCTGTCACGGCACCACCGGCATGGGCGATGGTCCAGCCGCCAGGGGGCTGAATCCAGCCCCCACCAATTTTCTCGATAATACTCGTGCTTCTCAGCGCAGTCTGTTCGGCCTCTACAACACCATTACCCTTGGAGTCAGCGAGACCGCCATGCGCCCCTTCGGCCAACTTAGCGATCACGAACGCTGGTCACTCGCCTTCTACGTCGGCAGCCTCGCCAGACCATCCACAACAAACAATGCTATGGCCGCCGGCATCTCCCCCATCACCAGCCTGAAGCAGCTAACCACCACCACCCCTGCCGAGGCTCTTGCCAGCTACGGTGAGAGCGGAGCTGCCACTCTGGCGGCGTTACGTCACAACCCTGCCAGCCTGTTTAGCGAAAACAGCGACCCGCTGGCCCTTGCCCGCAACCTGTTATCGCAAAGCGTCAGCCGGTACGCACAGGGGGCCGCCAGCGAGGCGCAACAGCTCGCCGTTACCGCCTATCTGGATGGCTTTGAAGTGGCGGAATCCGGCCTCAGCAACAAGGACGCCGACCTCAGCAAGGAGATCGAAGGACAAATGGCCGCCTTCCGTAACCTGCTACGCAACGGTGCACCAATCTCGCTACTTCTCGATCGCCAGCGTGAACTCGACGCGAGGCTAGCCCAGGCACAACAAACGATGGCACAACAGGGGCTATCCAGCGGCGGAGCCTTTAGCAGCGCCCTGGTGATCCTGCTGCGTGAAGGGCTGGAGGCAATACTCGTACTCGCCGCCCTGTTCGCCTTCCTCATTAAGACAGGTCGCCGCGATGCCCTGCCCTACCTGCACGCCGGATGGATCGCAGCCGTTGCCGCCGGAGGCCTCACCTGGTGGGCCTCTATCACGCTGTTCACCATCAGCGGTGCGATGCGTGAGATCACCGAGGGCGTCGCCGCGCTCGCCGCCGCCGGGATCCTCTTCTACGTCGGCTTCTGGATGCACAGCAAGACCAACGCCCGACAATGGAACAGCTTTATTAATGGCAGCGTCGAAAAGGCACTCAAAGGCACGACATTATGGTCGATGACGGGACTCGCCTTTATCAGCGTCTACCGCGAAATGTTCGAAACAATCCTTTTCTACCAGGCAATCTGGGTACAGACCGACACCGCCGGCCACAGCATGATCTTCGCTGGCATGTTGAGTGCCACCGCCGCCCTGCTGGTACTCGGCTGGTTTATCTTGAAGTACAGCACTCGCCTGCCACTACGTCAGTTCTTTGCCGTTACCGGGGCGTTCCTGTTCCTGCTTGCCGTGGTGTTTGCCGGTAAAGGGATTGCCGCGCTGCAGGAGGCGGGGAATCTGCCGCATGATCCGCTGCATGTGCCACTCATTAGCGCTATTGGATTCTCCGATAGTTTGCAGGGGTTGTTGGTGCAGGGGGTGATGATTGCACTAACCACGTGGTTGCTGTGGGGACGTAAAGGACGGCGTGATGTAGCGGCGTGATTTAGGCTTGTGATGGGATGGGAAAGGGGCTTGGGGGAGGCCCTTTTTTATGTGCTGTCATTGCGAACGGTAGTGAAGCAATCTCGTCATTCGTACGATTACGCTTCGCTAATTGAAGATGCTGGTTCTGCAGGTTCAAACAGAGGTGAATCATCAGAACTAACTATAATTTTTTGTTCTGCCTCAATATCGCCAAATGAATCCTCTTGCTCTTTGCTGCCATCACCCTTTGCCTTAGGAGGTGGTGCGATCCACTTTGTTAAATTCTGACCTGCATCCCGGTAGAA
>JBFFJV010000364.1:0-2625 GCA_041555695.1 Thiohalomonadaceae bacterium
CGTGGCGATGTACTTTTCCATGGCCCAGGGGGAGTACTCTGCGCGCCGCCACTCGTTGGCCAGCATCGTGCCCTTGACCACATGCAGCGGGTGCAACTTAAGCCCCTCCACCCCCTGCGCCAGCACCCGCTCCAGTGAGATGAGGTTATGCGCCGCCTCTTCGCCGGGCAGGCCGACGATAAGGTGGGCACAGACCGGCAGGTTGAGCGCATGCGCCGCCGCCACGGCCTGTTTGAACTCAGCAAAGCCGTGACCGCGATTTACCCGCTCCAGGGTGTGGTCGAAGCTCGACTGCAGCCCCAGTTCCAGCCACACCTCATGGCCCCGCTCCTTATAACCTGCCAGTAGCTCAAGCACGGCGGGCGGCACGCAGTCGGGGCGGGTGCCGATAGACAGCCCGATCACATCAGGCTCGGCCAGCGCCTCATCGTAGAGCGCCTGAAGCCGGGCCGGGTCATCGTAGGTATTGGTATAGGCCTGAAAGTAGGCGAGAAATTTTTTCGCCCCGGTGCGTTTGGCCAGCACTCGCCGGCCGGCCGCTATCTGTTCGGCCACCCCCGGTTCGCGCCGGGCATTGTTCGCCCCCCTCACTGGTGTCGCCCCTGCGGGCCGTCTGCGACCTTCACGATTCGCTTGTCGCGAATCGTTAGGACTGAAAGAGGAGTTATTACAGAAGGTGCAGCCGCCACGCCCCTTACTGCCATCGCGATTGGGGCAGGTGAACCCTGCGTTAATGGCGAGTTTGTGAACCCGCTCGCCATGGCGGGCAAGTAACGCTTGTCCGAAGGTATTAACGTATTCGCTAAGGGCCACTCACTGCTTCCGGCAACATAAAGAGTCGTTGAGGTTAGGGAAGGTGCTGAAGCAGGGGATATGACCTGGATCAATAATCGCTCAGAAAGGCCTACTCCGCCGGTTGCACCACCGGCTCCGGTCGCACCATTCCACGCAGCATCTTTTCCAGCTCTTTAATACGAGGCTGGTGCGGGCGCTTACACTCCGCGACAGAGAACGCCTCGTCCTCGCCCTGACGCTCATCGCACTGCGCAACCTGCTGCTGCAGCTCCTCCAGCTCACTAGTAACACGCTCGTAGTTAGTGTTGAGCCCCTGCTCCACCTCACTTAGCGCCTGTAATTCTCTGTTGGCATAGGCAATGGCACAACGTCTATCGGCAATCCCCTGACGGGTTTCGGCATCGCTCTTCGCCTTATTCTCATCCAGGTATTTTTGCCATATCGCTATGGCCTGTCGATACATGGCAATATTCGTCACGGCATTCAGCTTTTTCGCCGGCAGAATGAGAGAGCCGCAATACTTCACACCATCCTTCTCTGTTGGTGGCTCGGCAAGCGGGGGCGGTGTACGGGTATCAACCCTGAGCTTCTCGGTCTGGTGTTTCTGTCCGTCCGGCGGCGGCTGCTGCGAGTAGTGAACCTGGCCACTCTCATCGGTCCATTTATAGAAGTCAGCCTGTGAGGGCTGGGTGATGAGCATCATCAGCAAAGCCACTGCCATAGCCATTGCCGGTAAAGGCGGTGCTACGTCGCTGTAACCGGTCTTACCCTTTAAAGTACCCATAATCTTCCTTCTTCCTGAAAACTCTCCCCGCTACAAGGTGGTCTATGCGGGCAACTAGCTGAAATTACTCCAACACAGCCAACGGCATCAAGTCCTAACCCACTTCGTCCAGCACCCGACGGCGGAAGTTCACCCCCAGCTCGTGCGCCATCTTTTCACAGGCGGCCACATCCACCCCCTCCAGCCCGTCGATGGCGGTAAGGCTGACGTCCATACCCCGTTCCCCGGCCAGGCGGGCGAACTCCAGCATCGCCGCAAAGGCCCCATCCAGTTTGGGACGGGTGTGCTGGATATAGACCGCCTCGTTCTGCGCATTCATTGAGATGGAGAGCGCATCGACCACCTCGGCCATCTCGGCCGTTACATCGCGTCCCTCGCGCAGATTGACCAGACCGTCGGTATTGACACGCACCCGGCCCCCTGCCGCTTTGACGCCACGGGCTATGGTCATCAGCACCTCATAACGCACCGTCGGCTCCCCAAGGCCACAGAAGACGATCTCTTGATATTCGGTAGGGTCACCAATCGCCTCCAGCACCTCTTCGGCGCTCGGCTCACGGTGCAGGCGCAGATCGTAGCTCTGCACCTCCCAGCTGCGATTATACTTGGGGCAGAAGCCACAGCGCAGGGTGCATTCACTGGTGATATTGAGATAGCAGTTGCCGTGGAGCGGATAAGCTATGATTGAACGGTACTCGTCCGCCTCTGTTGACGCTGTTTGCATGATATAACCTGTTGATTTATGGGCTTGAGTCGAGGCAAAGTCGCCTCCATTCATAATGATGCAGATCAATGACCGCGCTTAATGTATCATAGCGCCCTTTACACATCGTGACCCTAATAGGTGTTGAATGATTGATACCCCACTACCCAAGCTGAAGATTCGCGGACGCGAGCTGCTGCCTATTATACAGGGAGGTATGGGGGTCGGAGTCTCGGCCCATAAACTGGCAGGGACTGTCGCCAAAGAGGGAGCCATCGGTACCATTGCCAGCATCGATTTGCGGGTACACCACCCGGATCTGATGGAGCGTACCCATCGGGTC
>JBFFJV010000365.1:0-2624 GCA_041555695.1 Thiohalomonadaceae bacterium
CCACTCAGGCAGCCAAGGAGTGTAAGTTGTTGTTTCATAGTAATAAATCGGTGATGTAATGTTGTTATAATGTGTAATGTTAAAGAATGTTACTTTCTCAGGAACCGCTCTTCGCTGCAAGCGTCCCCTTCTCCGCTCTTTTCCGGGGTGTGATGCAGCGTCGCAAATTCGCCCGTTGCGGGCGCGATATGGGCTATTGTTCCGTCTGCAAAGCCACTCAGGCAGCCGTCTTAACTGCCGCCCGATTTAAAGCTGCTATCACCCCCATTAGCGATGCACTCACTGTATCCCGATCCAACGCGGCGCCACTCACCCGTTTACCATCAATATTCAGCTGTACGTAGGCCGCAGCCTCGGCATCCGTGCCGGCACCGATGGCGTGTTCTGAATAATCGACCACTACTACATTTTGGCCACTGTGCTGCTGCCAGGCGTCGATAAAGGCGGAGAGGGCACCCTCGCCTGCACCATGGATGATGGTCTCCACATCTCCCTCGACGATCTGCGCCTTGATGCTGTCGACACCGCCGCTACGATCTATTCGATAGCCATTGAGTCGCGGGCTGTCGACAGTGGCGATGAAGTTATCCATGAAGATCTGATGAATCGTTTCGCTGTCGACCTCGCCGCTACGTTGTTCACTCTCTTTTTGTACCCGCTGCGCCAGCTCTACCTGCATCCAGCGCGGCAGGGACAAGCCATAATCACGTTCCAGTACAAAGGCGACGCCCCCTTTGCCCGACTGGCTGTTAACACGGATCACCGCCTGGAAGTCACGCCCCAGGTCCTGCGGATCGATGGGCAGATAGGCGACCTGCCACGGCTCGTCAGGCTGCTGTTTTTGCAGGCATTTACGGATCGCATCCTGATGCGAGCCGGAGAAGGCGGTATAGACCAGCTCACCGATCCACGGGTGGCGCGGGTGCACCGGCAGCCCGGTGCACCGGGTGTAGGTCTGGATGATCGCGTCGGGGTTGGATAAATCGAGCAGGGGATCCACACCCTGGCTGTAGAGGTTCATCGCCAGGGTGACGATGTCCATGTTGCCGGTGCGTTCGCCGTTGCCCATCAGGGTCCCCTCAATGCGGTCGGCCCCTGCCAGTAACCCCAACTCGGCGGCGGCCACGGCGGTGCCGCGGTCGTTGTGGGTGTGCAACGAGACGATCAGGCTGTCGCGGCGACTCACATGGTTGCAGAACCACTCCACCTGATCGGCAAAGACATTGGGGGTGGTGCTCTCCACCGTGGCAGGGAGGTTAATGATGCAGGGGTTATCCGGGGTCGGCTGCCAGACATCGATCACTGCATCGCAGATCGCCACCGCGTAATCCATCTCGGTGTTGGAGAAGGACTCGGGGGAGTACTGGAACACCCAGTCGGTGTCGGGATACTTTTGCGCCTCGCGCTTTACCAGCTCTGCCCCCTCGACAGCGATGGCGGTGATGCCGTCACGCCCCTTGCCGAAGACCCGCTCGCGCTGCACCGTGGAGGTGGAGTTATAGACATGGACGATGGCGCGGTGCACGCCCTTGAGTGCCTCGTAGGTGCGCTCGATGAGGTGTTGGCGCGCCTGTACCAGTACCTGGATGGTGACATCAGAGGGGATTTGCTCCTCCTCGATGAGCCAGCGCACGAAGTCGTAGTCGTGCTGGCTGGCCGAGGGGAAGCCCACCTCGATCTCCTTGAAGCCGAGCTTTACCAGCAACGCCCACATGCTGCGCTTTTGCGAGACATTCATCGGTTCCAGCAAGGCCTGGTTGCCGTCGCGCAGGTCGACGCTGGCCCAGATCGGGGCCTTGTCGATGGTGCGGTTGGGCCACTGGCGGTTGTGCAGGGCGATGGTGGGGGCGGGATGGTATTTACCGGGGTTGAAGCTGCTCACTCTCGTATCCTCATCATGAAATTAGCGGCCCCCTGGCTGGATAGGGAGCCGTTGTCGGCGCAGTCCTTGTGGGGCTGTGATCCGGGGCACCACCGGTAAGCGGCTTCCCATAGCTGACAGTGAAAGGATAAGGCGTATTGAGAGCAATTATGTTGTGAATTTGTAGGTTATTCAGGCTAAGGTGAAATAATATTGCTAATATTTGCTATATGTTGAAATAAATCACTTTAGGTGGATGTTGCCGTGAAACTGGATCGTTACGACAGGGCTATTCTGGGGCTGCTGCAAAAAGAGGGGCGACTCAGTAACCAGGAGCTGGCCGAGCGCATCGGGCTCTCATCCTCACCCTGCCTACGCCGGGTAAGGGCACTGGAGGAGTCGGGGCTGATTAGCGGTTACCGGGCGATGCTCGATGCCAGGAAGCTGGGACTAAGCCTGATGGCGCTGCTGCATATCTCGATGGATCGCCATACCCCCGAGCGTTTCGACCATTTCGAGCAGCGTATCCGCGAGCTTCCCGAGGTGCTGGAGTGCCTGCTGGTGACCGGCCACGATGCCGATTACCAGTTGAAGGTGGTGGTGCGTGATATGGAGGCCTATCAGGCGTTGCTGCTTAACAGGATCACCCGTTTTGAAGGGGTGAGCGGGGTGCATTCCAGTTTTGTCTTGCGGCGGGTGGTGGACAGGACAGAACTGCCGGTGGACTAGGGGGAGGGGGGGAGTCTTCGCGGCCAGAGGCCGC
>JBFFJV010000366.1:0-2620 GCA_041555695.1 Thiohalomonadaceae bacterium
CAAGAAACGCCTCGTTCTCCCCCGCCGTCCCCACCGTCACCCGCAAACAGTCGGCGAGCGGCCCCGCGCTCGCCTTCATGTTTTTAATCAGCACCCCACGCTCCTTAATACCCTCGAAAATGGCGTTGGCACGCCCGGCGGGAACGCGAAACAGGATGAAGTTCGCAGCAGAGGGGTAGAGAGTGAGGCCATCGAGTTTTTCCATCTCACTAAAGAGGCGGCTGCGCTCTTCGCGAATCAGGCGGGTCTGCTCCTCGAACACCTCAATATGTTTGAGGGCAAACTCGGCGGCAGCCTGAGTCATTACGTTGATGTTGTAAGGCAGGCGCACCTTATCGAACTCATTCAGCCACTCGTTGGGACCAGCCAGCAGACCGAGACGCAACCCGGCCAGCCCCAGCTTGGAGACGGTGCGCATCACCAACAGGTTGTCGAACTTCCCCAAACGCGACATGAAGCTTTTGTTGGCGAAGGCGTGGTAGGCCTCGTCCACCACCACCAGGCCGTTGGCCATCTTCAGGATCGCCTCGATCTCTACCTCAGCGAAGAGGTTGCCGGTGGGGTTGTTGGGGTAGGCCAGATAGATCACTGCCGGCTCATACTGCTGAATCGCCTGCTCCATCGCCGCCATGTCGAGGGAGAAATCCTCCTGCAGCGGTACACCCACGTACTCCATGCCGCTGAAGGTGGCGATCATTTTGTACATCACAAAGCTCGGCTCGGGGGCGAGCACCACGCGCTTGGTACCGCCGAGGGCCAGGGCGAGAATTTGAATAATCTCATCGGAGCCGTTACCCAGCATAACCCCCATGTTATCCGGTACGCCCATCGCCTTGCGCAGCTCTACGCTCAGCGACTTTGCCGCCGGATCAGGATAGCGGTTAACCTCGATATCACGCACCAGCCCCTGCCACTCATCGAGCATTGCCGGTGGCCAGTTATAGGGGTTTTCCATCGCATCGAGCTTAATCAGCTCCCCCGGATCGGGGACGTGGTAGGCGGCAATGTCACGGATGTCGGGGCGGATCCAGTGTTCCACCTTTTGGGAGATACCACTCATTAGCTTCGTCTCAGTACGCTGTCGCAAAGGTATGCATTGTACCGGCTAAAGAGTGGAATAGAAGCCTGCGAGACATCCGCATCAGCAGATATTGCGTCCGGCCTAGAGGCTGCCACTAAAGTTGATGGGATATGCCCCCTGGCTATTCGCCTTACCGAGCATCCCAAGAGAGCTGCGCAGCTCCTTTGGTGCCGACTCCGCCGCCTGCACCTGCCCCTTCAGCTGGTATGCTCCCTCTGCACTCAGGGTAAAATTTGCACTCAGCTGCAGCGGACCACCACTATCGCTAATAACCCCTTCAATACCGCCTGCCTCACTGCTCTGAATATTCATCTGCAGATCACCAAACGGCAGTGGTTGCGGTGCCTTCACACCGGCCTGGTGCCACACAATTCGCCCCTCAGCCTGTTGCAGGCGCCCCTCAGCATCAACCAGTAAATCTTTTAGTTTCAGCGACAGCACACCATCCAGCGGCAGCGGGATCATCGTAAGATAGGGTTGAATCATCTCCAATGGCAGGCGCCCCTGCAGCGTCGATAACGACACCTCATCCCCTCCGAGAGGCACTTTCCCCTGTGCCTGCAGGTAGCCATCCCCCTGATATAGCGCAAGCTCTCCCCCCAGCCTCCCCAGCAACAGCCCCCACGGGGAAAGCTGCCAGCTGAGACTGCCGACGGCCCGCTGCTGATATTGCAGTTGCGCGGCCTCACCGTGCCACAAGGTGCCGTCAACACCAGCCGCCTGCAGCTTCTGTCCGGCCGTTTCGACAAACATGCTATAGGCCACCGGAGCGGGGAAACGCCACACCATAAAGAGCAACCATGCAGAAACACCCAGCAACAGGTAGTGCCACCAACGCTTCATCACGCCCCTCTCTCCAGTACGACGGTGGCATTAACCTTGCCGGAGACAGGTAAACGTTCCAGGGTGAGGGTGACCACCCCGACGCCCTGCTCTGCACCCAGACGCCCCAGCCAGCGCACCATATCATCGAAGCCCGCCTGCTCGAAGCGCAGGCGCACCCCACTACCCTCCGGCTTGACCTGTTTAAGCGCCCCGCCCAGACCGTTCTGCTTGGCGCTGGCGTCAACCAGACTGAGCAGTGAGCCTCCGCTGGCGCGTTTTGCCGCACCGCTGCCGCGTAGCGCCATGATCTGTTGCGCTGACTGCTCCATCCAGACCAGCAGTTCGCGATCAGTGGCCACACTCTGCTCCAGCCGCTGTAGCTCCTGGGCGAAGGGGTCGAGAACCAGGCTGTAGAACAGCAGCAACAGGACCGCTATCCCACCCACCAGCAGGGTATGCTGCTCACGTGTCTGTAGATTCTGCCAATACTGCATCATTGTCCGTTCCCCCGAATTACCACACTTCCCTTCACCCGGTTATCACGGCTGGAGGCGTTGCGGATCTCCACCTCCAGCCCCTGTTGCAGCAGGTTCGCTTTCAGCACATCCAGTGCGGGCAGGTCCTTTAGTTCCAGTTCCAGCTCCAGTTCTCCCTGACGGTAGCGTAAGTTATGTAACTCAACGCCCCTGGTGTCGCTCAGCACCGGAGCAGATC
>JBFFJV010000367.1:0-2614 GCA_041555695.1 Thiohalomonadaceae bacterium
AAGGCAAAGCGACGCTTGCGATCGGGGTGATAGAGCCAGAAGCCGTCGCTATTTATCAGTTGCAGGGTAACGTCTTTCCCCTCACCCAGGCTGGCGAAACGGTCAAGCAGCCCCTGCGTTTCATAGTTGAGTATCAGCAGTCCGTTACGCGCACCCGCGGCATCAACGGTTGGCGTAGCAACCCGCAGCATCGGCCGGTGTGGCAGCTCCACCACGCCATTTTCGACATTGAGGTCCATCGGGGAGACATAGACAGTCCCCGGGGCGAGCGCCATGGCCTCGCGAAAGTAGTAGCGCTGTGACTTATCCTGCAGCTGATGCGGCGGCACCACCTTGGCCGTGCCATCCTGGTAATCAATGCGTACCCGCTCGTGCCCCTGCAGGTCGAGCCAGCGCAGCTGCTGATAGCGTTTGATATGCTGAGCGAAGGACTCCAACTCAGACTGCAGAGCATGGCGTTCCTCTTCACCCCCGCCTGCACAATAGTCCCTCACCGCACTGCTATCAGCCAGGTAGTGCAGCTCGGCGACCACCCCGCTGATATCGGTCTCAATGGCCCGCAATGCCAGGTCTACTCGATGCCCTTCCTGCGCCTCAATCTGTCTGCGTTCATGGGTGATATCAACGCGGAAATAGACGGCAAACAGCACGACCACCAGCAGTAGCAGGGGAAGGTAGCGCTTGAGAAAATAGGGGAAGATCTGTCGAGCCTCTGTAAAGCGTGAATTCCGGTTGTGCGGCATCAGTACTCCTGTGTGTGCGTTGGGCCCTGACACCCCTGGCGGGGGTGTCCTCATCATCCATCAGGCAGAAAAGGAGTCTCCTCTTATAAGTATGGCAATCAGGTGAGGAAATAACCTTAATAAGGTCGATTAAAGTTGTTGCAGATTGGCATAGGCCAGCACGAGCCACTTGGTGCCTGCCTTATCAAAACTCACCTGCACCCTGGCCTGTGCTCCGCTACCCTCGCAATTGAGTACCGTTCCCTGTCCAAACTTGGGATGGACCACCTGCGAGCCGTAGGTGATCCCGCCTTCTTCGCTTTGATCGAACTCATCAAACGCCGGCTGGCGACGATAGGCCGGCTGGCTCACCGCACCACGCATGCGTACCTCTTCGATATACTCGGCGGGGATCTCGGTGATAAAGCGCGATGGACTGGTGTATTTCTCCTCACCATAAAGGCGTCGTACCTCGGCATGGCTGAGGGTGAGACGTTTCATCGCGCGGGTCATACCGACATAGGCTAAGCGGCGCTCCTCCTCCATCCGCCCCGGCTCATCGCTGGAGAGCTTGTGCGGGAACAGCCCCTCCTCCAGACCGACCAGAAAGACCAGAGGAAACTCCAGCCCCTTGGCGCTGTGCAGGGTCATCATCTGCACCGCATCCACGTGTTCATCGGCCTGCCCTTCGCCCGCTTCCAGGGCGGCGTGAGCGAGAAAGGCGGAGAGGTCGTCCAGATCATCATCAACCACGACCTCGGTAACTTCACCATCGTCACCCTCACGAATATCGATATAGCCATCGTAGTTAAACTGACGTGCGGCGGAGACCAGCTCCTCCAGGTTTTCTATGCGTGCACGGCCTTTTTCACCCTTCTCTTTTTTGTAGTGGTCGATGAGGCCACAGTGCTCGACCAGGTGCTCAACCTGTTCCTCCAGCCGATGGTCTTCGGTCTCCCGGTCCAGCCGCTCGATCAGTTTCAGGAAACCTTCAATGGCATTGGCGGCACGTGCCGCCAGCCCTTTACCGATCACCAGCTCCTTTGCCGCCTCCCACATCGGCAGACTATTGGCACGGGCATATTCGCGAATCGCCTCAACGCTACGCAGGCCGATGCCGCGGGTCGGGGTGTTTACGATGCGCTCAAAGCTGGGATCATCATTACGGTTAACCAGCAACTTCAGATAGGCCAGCGCATCCTTGATCTCGGCTCGCTCGAAGAAGCGCTGCCCGCCGTAAATGCGGTAGGGCATCCCTGCCATCATCATCGCCTCCTCCAGCACCCGCGACTGGGCGTTGGAGCGGTAGAGGATCGCGGTCTCATCATGGCGGCCACCATCGCGCACCCAGGCGTCGATCTGGTCGACAACGTAACGCGCCTCGTCCTGCTCATTAATGGCGGTATAGAGCTTGATCGGGTCGCCCTCCTCGCCATCGGTCCACAGCTCCTTGCCGAGGCGGTCGGTATTTTTGGCGATCAGCGCATTCGCGGCGGAGAGAATGGTGCCGGTAGAACGGTAGTTCTGCTCCAGTCGAATGAGATCCACATCGGGCAGCTCCTGCTGGAAGCGGTGGATGTTCTCGATCTTCGCCCCACGCCAGCCGTAGATTGACTGATCATCATCGCCGACGGCGAACAACTGTCCCCTGTCGCCGGCAAACATGCGCAGCCAGGCGTACTGAATGCCGTTGGTATCCTGAAACTCATCGACCAGAATATGGGTGAAGCGGCGCTGATAGTGGTGCAGGATATCGGGGTTGTCGCGCAACAGCTCATGGGCACGCAGCAGGATCTCGGCAAAGTCGATCACCCCGTTGCGCTGGCACGCCTCCTCGTAGGCGGCATAGAGCTTCACCATCTGCTCGGTGTAGTGGTCGCCATAGGTGTCGA
>JBFFJV010000368.1:0-2606 GCA_041555695.1 Thiohalomonadaceae bacterium
CTTGGGGCCCAGGGTTACGAGCTGGCACTGGCGGCGGTGATTCACCCCCTCTCCGCATAACGTAAATTAATAACTCAAACGGGTATATCACTATGGATATTCGCAAAGTAAAAAAACTGATCGAACTGCTGGAAGAGTCCGGCATTGCCGAAATTGAGATCCACGAAGGTGAAGAGTCGGTGCGTATCAGCCGTGCCAGTCAGAACCAGCCTGCCATGATCGCGGCTCCTGCTCCCGTTGCGGCAGCACCAGTAGCAGCAGCCCCTGCCGCTGCCCCTGCAGCAGATACTGCCGGTTCCGACGTCCCCAGTGGTCATCAGGTCACCTCACCTATCGTGGGCAGCTTCTACGCCTCCCCCTCACCAAGCGCCAAGGCCTTTGTTGAGGTTGGCTCCAGCGTCAGTGTTGGCGACACCCTCTGCATCATCGAGGCAATGAAGATCATGAACCAGATCGAAGCCGACAAGGCTGGCGTGATTAAAGCTGTACTTGCCGAGAACGGTGACCCCATCGAATTCGGTCAGCCGCTGTTCATCATCGAATAATCAGTCACAGGACCTGCGATAGAGCCATGTTCGATAAAATAGTTATTGCCAACCGGGGTGAGATCGCCCTGCGTATCCAGCGCGCCTGCCGTGAGCTGGGAGTGAAGACCGTTGCGGTGCACTCCACCGCCGACAAAGACCTGAAACACGTCCGACTTGCCGACGAGACAGTGTGTATCGGTCCGCCCCCCTCCACCTCAAGTTACCTCAACATCCCGGCGATCATCAGTGCCGCCGAGGTCACCGACGCCGAGGCGATTCATCCCGGCTACGGCTTTCTCTCCGAGAATGCCGACTTTGCCGAGCGTGTCGAGGAAAGCGGTTTCTCCTTCATCGGCCCCAAGGGTGAAACCATCCGCATCATGGGCGACAAGGTCGCCGCCATCGAGGCGATGAAAAAGGCCGGTGTTCCCACCGTACCCGGTTCAGACGGCCCGCTGGGTGACGACGCTGAAACCAACATGCGCCTGGCCAAAGAGATCGGCTACCCGATCATCATCAAGGCAGCCGGCGGCGGTGGTGGTCGCGGCATGCGTGTGGTTCACTCCGAGGCCCACCTGCTCAACTCCATCTCCCTGACCAAGACCGAGGCCGGATCATTCTTCGGCAACGACATGGTCTACATGGAGAAATTCCTGGAGAATCCGCGTCACGTCGAGATTCAGGTACTGGCCGACACCCACGGCAACGCCATCCATCTTGGTGAGCGCGACTGCTCCATGCAGCGTCGCCACCAGAAGGTGGTCGAAGAGGCCCCCGCACCCGGTATCAGCGAAGAGCTGCGAAACGAAATCGGCGCCCGTTGTGCCCAGGCCTGTGTCGACATCGGCTACCGTGGCGCTGGCACCTTCGAATTCCTGTACGAAAACGGCGAGTTCTACTTCATTGAAATGAACACCCGTGTACAGGTCGAGCACCCGGTCACTGAAATGATCACCGGTGTCGACATCGTGCGTGAACAGTTGCTAATCGCCTCCGGCGAAAAACTCAGCTACACCCAGGAGCAGATCGTGATCCGTGGCCACGCCGTCGAGTGTCGAATCAACGCCGAAGACCCGGACAGCTTCATGCCCTCACCGGGTAAGATCGAGCGAGCCCACATGCCCGGTGGTCTTGGCATCCGTGTAGACTCACACATCTACAACGGCTATACCGTGCCACCGCACTACGACTCCATGGTAGGCAAGCTGATCTCCTTCGGTCCCGACCGCGACACTGCCATCGCCCGTATGCGCACCGCACTGGACGAGACCATCATCGAGGGAATTAAAACCAACATCCCGCTGCATCGCCGGATCATTGATGATGCGAACTTCCAGAAGGGGGGAACCAATATTCACTATCTTGAGAAGAAACTCGGATTGTGAGTCTGATTTGATGTTGTTTGAAAAAGGGGCGACTTTTTAGTCGCCCCTTTTTTTATGCTGTCATTTCATTGCGACGTCCTCATGGAAATAAATACCGCTGTCATTGCGAGCGATAGCGAAGCAATCTCACATGCCCCCGATTACGCTACGCTAATCGGAGCTACGGGATTTTTTTATGCTGTCATTACGACGCCCGCATGAAAATAAATACCACTGTCATTGCGACGCCCGCATGGAAATAAATACCACTGTCATTGCGAGCCTTAGCGAAGCAATCTGGTTTTGCAATAAGTGGGGGCAGATCAAACTTATCCGTATCGTTCACTTACTAGCACGGTTTCTATCCCCCTTCTACATCGCCGAGCATCGCTACGATTTCAGGATTAAGAGAGCGGTTGTCTGAGCGAGGCATGGTAATGCCAAGTGAGTTCCGCGAACGCCTGAAATCGTTTCGATGGGAGGGTACCCGAAGGGCGATGTAGCGGGGTGTCCTTTCTTTTGGTTCGTTTTCTTTGGACAAGCAAAGAAAATGAACACGTCGCAGGGGCGCGGAAGCCCCGTCAGTTACCACCGTCGCGCCAGCGACACAAAACCAGATTGCTTCGCTAAGGCTCGCAATGACAGCCAATGTCGCACCACCCTACCCCAGATTGCTTCGCTTCCGCTCGCAATGACATTTATACTAGCCCCACCC
>JBFFJV010000369.1:0-2552 GCA_041555695.1 Thiohalomonadaceae bacterium
ACCTTGATGCAACACCTATTAATGAAGACAAAAGTGGTGATGGCGCCCTTACCCCGGCAGTTTCGTATGCCGGCAATGTGCCCTCCTCGATCACGACGGACGAAAACGGTCTTGCCACTTTTGATCTCGTCTATCTCAAGTCGAGTGCCGGCTTTGTCTATGACGCTCTGACTGCAACCACCCTGGTGCTGGGTACCGAGACCAAGGCGACGAGTCGCTTCTGGTTGGGGGCAACAGAGAGCGATATTAATGGTTGCTGGCTGGGAGGCTCGCCGTTTAACACATCGTGGCCGGAACTGACGGCTTCGGCAACTCCAGGTGTAGTTGCAGCGGGGGCTCAGGGTAGTTCTGGCGGAAGCAGCACCATACTTGCCACATTGTCTGCAAATGGTGCACTGCTTCCCGGTGAGACAGTGACTGCAGAGATCATCTCCGCTGGTAGTGAAGACACCGTATCACCTGATATTGATGGTGGTGGTGCAGGCCCGGTTGCACAAGTCACAGATGGTGCAGGGCGAGCAACGTTTACTTATACCGCTGGAGACAAGGCAGGTAATGACTGGGTGAAACTTACCTACACAACGCCAGGTGGCACAGATATCTCCTATTATGTGCCAATGACGGCAGAGTAGTGGATCATTACAAGGCGTAATTAGCAGATTGTGACAATAGCAACTCTTGTCCTTGTCGGCCCCATGGGGGCCGGCAAGAGCACTATCGGTCGGCAGTTATCCAATGCTCTGAAAAAGGAGTTTAAGGATAGCGACCATGAGATCGTGGCGCGCACCGGTGCGAGTATTCCGCTTATCTTTGAAATTGAGGGTGAGGAGGGTTTTCGCAAGCGTGAGGCGGCGATGATCGATGAGCTGACACAACTTAATGGTATTGTGCTGGCCACCGGTGGTGGTGCCGTGTTACGTGAGGAGAACCGCAAACATCTCACGGAGCGGGGGGTGGTGATCTACCTCTATGCCTCGGTTGATCAGCTGTTCGATCGCACCTCGCGTGATCGTAATCGTCCTCTACTGCAGACGGAGAATCCCCGTCAGAAGTTACAGGATCTGATGGATGAGAGAGACCCGCTCTATCGTGAGGTGGCAGATATGGTGATCCATACGGATGATCGCTCTATTCGCAGTGTGGTCAAGGAGATCCTGGTACGCCTTAAGCAGGAACAGGATTACACCGTCGAGTGACCTGTTAGCCCAATTTCCGTTATATTATGCCGCTGATCAGTTTCTAGCGGACAGCAGTAGACCCCACTCATGCAAACACTAAACGTTGACCTTGGCGAGCGCAGTTATCCCATCTACATCGGCAATGACCTACTAGGCAGCGCCGAACTTATCCAGCCGCACATCCGTGGCAAGCAGGTTCTGGTGGTGAGCAACGAAACGGTTGCCCCGCTATACCTCGACAGGGTTCTGGCCTCGCTGCAGGGGTTGCGCGTCGAGTCGGTTATTCTCCCTGATGGGGAGCAGTACAAGAATCTCGAGGTACTCAATACCATCTATGATGCGCTGTTAACTCACCGCTTTGACCGTAAGTGCACCCTCGTTGCGCTGGGTGGCGGTGTTGTTGGGGATATGACAGGATTTGCTGCGGCCTCCTATCAGCGTGGTGTCGATTTCATTCAGCTCCCCACCACCTTGCTGGCTCAGGTTGACTCCTCGGTGGGTGGAAAGACCGGCGTTAATCACCCGCTGGGGAAGAATATGATTGGGGCCTTCCATCAGCCCCGCTGTGTCATAGCTGATACCGGTAGCCTCAATACCCTTGATGACCGTCAACTCAGTGCAGGCATTGCTGAGGTCATTAAATATGGATTGATTGATGACCCTGAGTTTTTTGTGTGGCTGGAGCAGAATATGGGCAAATTGGTGGCGCGTGAGCCGGAAGCCCTCGCCTATGCCATCGCCCGCTCCTGTGAGGACAAGGCCCGGGTGGTGGCTGCTGATGAGAAGGAGGCCGGCAGCCGCGCCCTGCTGAATCTTGGCCACACCTTTGGCCATGCCATCGAGACCGGCATGGGCTATGGTGAGTGGCTGCACGGTGAGGCCGTTGGTGCCGGCATGGTGCTGGCTGCCGAGCTCTCGGCGCATCTCGGCTGGATTACGCCGCAGGTCGTCGAGCGCATCCGCAAGCTCATCGCAGCTGCCGCTCTTCCTCTTAAGCCACCACCGCAGCTCAGCAGTGAGCGCTTTCTTGAACTGATGGCTGTCGACAAGAAGGTACAGGACGGCATATTACGGCTGGTGTTAATGAAAGGACTTGGCCATTCAGTAATTAGCGATGAGGCCACTAACGAACAAATCCGCTCCGTACTGGACAGCCACCTTTAAGGACATTGAGATGAGTTCGACTCTTGCCCCCTACGCCGCAACAGATGAGAAATCCCGTGGTCGTCGTCATCAGGAGTCTGCCCCGCACTACCGCAGTCAGTTTCAGCGTGACCGGGACCGAATTGTCCACTCGGGCGCCTTTCGCCGCCTGGAGTACAAGACCCAGGTCTTCGTTAATCACGAGGGTGACATGTTCCGCACCCGCCTCAC
>JBFFJV010000370.1:0-2552 GCA_041555695.1 Thiohalomonadaceae bacterium
CTTTGTCGATGATGGCCAGATAATTAATGTAATTATGCTCAACCACTCGCACCATATGGTTGATGATATCGATACCAGGGATGTTGCCCCTACGGGTCAGAAGCTCGTCTCGAATCAGCCGTATCTCGCCAACGGTACTCGCTTCGCGTTGGATGTGGTATTGCTCCGAGACAATCAGGATTCTGGAAAGAGCGCTATAGAACTCTTTGTGATCATCTACCGACAAGCGGCTAATGACCGCATCGGGTATCTCTATCGTGCTCTGCGATAACTCCTCGTCTCGCAAGTAGAGTTTAGCCAGTTGGTTCCAGGCTGAACCGTAATGCGCCACACCGTCAATAATGGTGACCAGGCGCTTGCGAATCTCAGGTGGAAAGGCGGTGTCACCATGAGCCACATGCCGGGCGAGGATACGTGTGGTGTCGAGTTGCTGATGGAAGGCATTCGCCGCCTCGGGCCCACTTTTGGGGGCTACGGTGCGTAGTGACTTGATGTGGTACTGCAGCTCATTCAGTTGCTGGAAGGCCTGATTGTCCTCGCTGATCGTTCTGAAGCTGAAATAGACTACTCCGCCCACGATAAAACTCATCGTGGTCAGGAGCAGGAAGACCAGTCCTACCTTTTTTCTGAGGGAAAGTGTGATCACTCTGTTATCCCGCTGCTGGCACCTATGACCTCATGGTTATACAACCGCTGTTCAAGTGTGTTGTTGATTTGAGCCTCGCGCAGTTCTTTATTCAGGCTGCCGTGTGTGATCATCTCGCTGATCCAGAATCGGATCCCGCGGTTCCAGGTTTCATCCAGCGCCACATCGAAGTTGATGGTGGGCAGGGAGCGCTGCTCCACCTCAACATCGTTTTCCAGCCATGCGGCAACCTGTTGCGCGCTCTTTTCGGGTTGTTGCTGCAGAAACTCTCTTGCGTGGTTAAGCAGGGTGAGCAATTTACGCGTCTCCTCCTGGTGCTCTTCTACAAAGGTGTCACTGGCTGCAATCGCGCAGCAGGGGTGTTTTTTCCACTTGCCGCCTGGCGGCATCTCCCTGAGGTGGGAAACCAGTTTGCCGCTACCCTTGTGCTCGGCTATGGCAAGGAAGGGCTGCATGACCACAAAGCCGTCGATCACGCCGTTCTCCAACGACGGGATCAGGTTCTTTGCGCCACTCAGATTGAGCAGGTGCACCTTGACCGCGGTGTTTGAGACGTTATTGCTGTAGCTGATGCCCTCGGCATCCAGTGCGCTCTCGAAGATGAGTCCCTGTACCGAGACCGCGCTTTTATAGCCAATGCGTAGTGGTTGCTTGCTCTTTTTCAGTGTAGCGACAAACTCGTCCCAGTTTGTGGCGGGCAGGCCATTGTTGACAATCAGGCCGGCCCCTTCTGACATCACGGGGGATAGCATATGGATCTTCTCTCCCTGATCCATGCTCTTGAGAATGGCCGGTACGCCGCCGTAGGTGATATCGAACTGCTGCTCGACCAGACGCCTGATAATGGTGGCACCACCAGTACTGGAGCTTATTTCGACATGGGCAATCAGCTGCTCATCCTGCATCAGCTGGTAACGCTTACGAAATTCCACCTCTTTAAGATAGAGGCCGCCGTGTTGCTTGAAGTGCTCAGGGTTCATGGCCGCAATATAGAGCGGTGAGTGGTGGTCGTGCGGGGCGTGGCCCACTCTGATCGTGGGGATCGGTTTGTCTACCGTCTGCTGGCAGCCGCCAAGTAACAACAGCACAAAGGCAAATATTGCGTGGGTAATGTAGTGGTTATAAGGTCTACTTGTGACCATCTTTCACCTCTTAGTTCAATTTAGGGTGTTGCTGTACGGGTGTTATTCAAGGCGGTAAAGCTTTCGCATATATATGCCCGAAGCAAGCACGGTTGCTACCTCCGAGAGGAAAGCCTCGCTATGTTCGTCACGTTGCGAGCCATGGGGCAGATAGATGTTAAAGACCCCAAGTAGCGTGTCATGGTGCATGATCGGTATCACCCAGTGGCCATGCGCTGACATGTCATCAAAGCGGATGTCGTGTTGTTCGTCCACGTGGTTGCTAAATAGTGCGGTCCCGGTTGCGGCGACACGCCCGCACAGGCACTCGCCATACTCAATTCTGCTACAGCGGTTTACCAGTTGTGCTGACAGATTGTGTGAGGCGGCCTGCTCTAGATAGGGTTGACCGTCTTCATGGCTGACAAGGAAGATCACCCCTTCGGGCAGGTGTTCCAGCCAGACGATGGAACGAAACAGGTGGCTAAGTGACTTTTCCAGGTATTCCTGCATCGGGGTTGGTTCTAAAGCCAGTCGCAACAGCTCGGTAATCGTACGATTTTCGATGACGGAACGCTGGTGGCGGCTGCTCTCCCGCCGCAGTGCCTGCTCACTGTTGCGATGGCTAATGCCGAGTGACTGGCGCTCGCTCCGCAGCTCGTCGTAACGTTTCTGTGTGCTGAACAGGATCTTCTCAAAGCGCCCGATATTCAGCCAGGTGAAGCCGACAAACAGTATGCTGATCAGAAAAACGATGCCCGTCACGTAAGCGGCCACGCGGAATA
>JBFFJV010000371.1:0-2546 GCA_041555695.1 Thiohalomonadaceae bacterium
ACCCACTACACACACCAGGAGGGTGGCGAGCAGGCCGACGCCCTCTTCGACACCGTCACCCAGCTCAACAACAGCCATGCGCCAGGACCTCTGCGCTATCGTCGCTACTGGCAGCACACTATGGAGACCGGTTTCCAGCCTGTAGCCAGCTGCTTTATCGGATTTGAGGAGAGCGCATCATGACCATTACTGCCCCCTACAACTTTGTACCGCTATCAACCACCGTTCATGAACCCGAATGGGCAGAGGCCGTGTCACACGATCTACCGTTCCAGGATGGAGTCAGTGGCAGTATCAAGTACACACTCACGGCAAAGAGCCCGCTTCTGGTTGGCGGAAGGCAGATACCAGCGACTCAAGATGCCCCGGGAGAGGTTCACTTCTACCAGCTGCCGAATAAAACCCATGCGATACCAGGGAGTAGTATTCGTGGAATGTTACGTTCGGTGGTAGAGATCGCGACCACATCACGTATGGCCAATGTTGACGACCGTCGCTACGGATTGCGTGACATTTCTGGAAAATATGTGAGCGCAGCCTACACAACAAAGGTTCGCGATAAAGTTCGCTACGGTTTCATGAAAATGCAACCAGGGGGAAACATTACCATCACGCCATGCAACATGGTTCGCCTGAGCCACCGGCAGATAGAGAAAGAATTTGGCTTATCTAGCTTTTGTTTCAGGGCTGGGGAGAGTGTGGCAGACAAATACCGTAAATGGGAGAGCTGGGCCAAAGTGCAGGGCTTCCCCTCCCTGTCACTCCCCTTTTCACTCAATGGTGACACTGTTAGCCGATTGGGCGCAGGCACTAATACGGGTTATCCGGTTTTTACCGGACAGATCAGCGATGGCAGCCGCGACAAGCCTGGAAGTAAATTCAAAAACAAATATAAAGACTTCATTTACTATAACCCGCGTGAAGAGGAACGCTTCGAGGTCGATGAAAGAACCTGGGGCGACTTCCTGTTTATTCATTCCGACCCCTACGCGAACAAAAGCACCGAGTCTGATGCAAAAAAAACTGAACAACCGAAATTATCGTGGGACAACCACTGGAAACAACAATTTCACAACAACAAACAAGTACCCGTTTTTTATCTTCAAGACCAGTCACTACTGCGTATTGGCCTCGCCTTTATGCCAAAGCTTGCAGGTGACTTCTCTATCCATGACATGCTTGGCCATAGCAGCAAGGATCACCTCGATGCAAACATCCAGGATATGGCAACCCTCATATTCGGCCAGGTAGATAATACTGATATTGGCGCGCTACGTGGGCGCATCGCCTGCCAGCCAGCACGACAGACCTCTGGTGAGTCAACACAGGAGCATGGACCCACCATATTAAACAGCCCAAAGGCCAGTTTTTTCCCCAACTATATCCTGCAATCAACAGGAGACAGTGCTGGTACTTTGTCTGGCGCCAGCTATGCGACCTATCTCTCTAGCAGTGGCAATGAGCGCCCACAACTGCGTGGCTGGAAACGCTACCCGGCACGCCCTATTGAGCAAGTTATTGTGCAACCTCTCACCGCAGAACAGATAAGCAACACCCGTTTACAGGTAAAACTAAATTCACTACCGACAGGAGCGGCGTTCACAGGAAATATCCACTTCCACAACCTTAAACCCGAAGAACTCGGCGCCCTGCTCTGGAGCATAAGTTGGGGGGGCGACGACAACCTCCATCACTCACTCGGTATGGGGAAGTCGTTTGGATTTGGACAGGTCACCGTCAAACTGGATGAGCTAGAGGTGAGCCCCAACGACCCGCAGCTAGCCCCCACTCATGATACCGAGCAGGCCGTTAACTATATGGAGTGCTTCACCCGCCACATGGAGAAAGCCACACAACGAAAATGGGCCAGCTCAAATTCACTTCGTGCTCTGCTTGGTATGGCTAACCCCAACAATGTTCACCACTACAAGGGGGGGCTACAGCACATGCGCCTAAGTACCAATGGGCCAAATGACTTTCTGCAAGCAAAAAAAGATGGTCAAGCTCTCCCCCATCCCGTACTTGCCGAGGTGGCACTGAATAAAAACAGCACTCCATGGGTTAACGAAACTATTGCGCGCCTTGCCGAGGAGCACAAACAGAAACCAGAGGATGTATGGCGCAGCAAGGGTCTGGCACAGGCATGGCAAGAAATTGATGATGCAGAGGTACGCGCCGCGGCACTTTCTGAGATAAAGGGCTACTGGCAGGACCATGGATGGTGGGATAAGCCACCGGGCAAGTCTGCAAAGACCGCCTTCAATATCTATCAGGAGGGTTAAGGATGACTGTTTTTTTACTTCATCGACTCAAACCATACGAGTCGCGTATTGGCACATACAATACGTCACTATCGAAAGATGTAATCACACGATATATCGTACGTATCACCACGACCATTCAGGCCAGAGACATCTATGAATAACACGTTACTCAACCGCATCACGCCACTCGCCAGGAAGCCGGTGGTCATCATACTGTTGACGATAACCTTATCGATTCTTATTGGCTGGCTTTCAGACACCCTATACATTCTTATAGATCCG
>JBFFJV010000372.1:0-2545 GCA_041555695.1 Thiohalomonadaceae bacterium
ACCAATGCCCGCATGCCTGAGGATATTCAGCCCCTCGGCGTAGGCGGCCATCAGGCCGTATTCGATACCGTTGTGTACCATCTTGACGAAGTGACCCGCGCCCACGGGGCCGCAGTGCAGGTAACCCAGCTCCTCGGGACGCGCTTCACCAGCACGGCCACGGCTGCGTTCAATCGTTCCCATTCCCGGTGCCAGTGCGGCAAAGATCGGGGTCAGTGGTTCGACCGCCTCAGGGGCACCGCCGATCATCAGACAGTAGCCACGCTCCAGCCCCCACACCCCGCCACTGGTCCCGACATCAAGGTAGTGCACCCCCTGCCCTGCCAGCCGCTGCCCGCGCACAATGTCATCCTTGTAGTAGGAGTTACCGCCATCGATCAGGATATCGCCCGCCTCAAGCAGCGGTTCAAGCTGTGCGATCATCGCATCGACGGTGGCCGCAGGCACCATCAGCCAGATGGTACGCGGTGCCTCAAGCTTACCGACCAGCTCAGCCAGTTCACTGCTGCCAATGGCCCCCTCTGCCACCATCTCCGCCACCGGTCCGGGGCTGCGGTTATAGACCACACACTGGTGACCGGCGCGCAGCAGTCGCCGTGTCATGTTTGCACCCATCCGGCCAAGGCCGACCATTCCTATCTGCATCTGTCTATCCTCAATGATTAGCGTAACGGGGTGTTATCTAGCCGCCGCTCCTGTTTGGTCTGCGACGTTTGTAGTGGTTGATCAGTCCGTTGGTAGAACTGTCGTGGGAGTTGACCGCCGTGGCATCATCCAACTCATGCAGGATATCGGTGGCGAGCTGCTTGCCAAGCTCGACCCCCCATTGGTCAAACGAATTGATATTCCAGATCACGCCCTGCACAAAAATTTTGTGCTCATACAAGGCAATAATCGAGCCCAGCGTTTTGGGGTCGAGGGTATCGAACATCAGGGTACTGGTCGGACGATTACCGGGAAAAACTTTGTAGGGAAGCAAGGCTTCAATCTGCTCTTCGCTCAGCCCCTGCGCCCGCAATTCCTCAAGCGCCTCCTCCCTGGACTTGCCGCGCATTAGGGCCTCGGTCTGCGCGAACACATTGGACATCAGTGCCCGGTGGTGTCTGGCGATACATTGAAAGCTATAGACCGGTGCCAGGATATCGGCAGGTACCAGCTTTGTCCCCTGATGCAGCAGCTGAAAAAAGGCGTGTTGTGCGGCAATACCGATCTCACCGAAGATCACCGGACCGGTGGTGTAATCCACCTCTTCACCATTACGGTCGATATATTTTCCGTTACTCTCCATATCCGCCTGTTGCAGATAGGCGGGGAAACGGTGCAGATGTTGATCATAGGGGAGCACCGCCATGGTCTGTGCGTCAAAAAAGTTGTTATACCAGATGCCAAGTAAGCCCATGAGCACCGGGATATTTTTCTCCAGGGGGGCCTGTTTAAAGTGTTGATCAACCTCATAGGCCCCCTCCAGCAGTTCGTCAAAATGCTCCGAGCCGATGGCAACAACTATCGACAGACCGATCGCCGACCAGAGCGAGTAGCGCCCCCCTACCCAGTCCCACATCTTGAAGATATTATCTTTGGCGATTCCGAAGGCTCTTGCCTGCTCGACATTCGAGGTGACGGCGGCGAAGTGGCGGTGCAGATCGCTATCATCGTCATGCTGACTCTCGACAAACCATTGACGCGCCGTTTCTGCATTGACCATGGTGTCCTGTGTGGTAAATGACTTTGAGGAGATAATAAAAAAGGTGGTTTCCGGGTTCAGATACTGAAGCGTGTCATTAATATGGTTTTCATCGATATTCGAGACGAAATGCACATTCAGGTCGTGTAGTGCATGGGGACGTAGCGCCTCATTCACCATCAGGGGCCCCAGGTGTGAACCACCAATACCGATATTTACCACATCGGTGATCGCCTGATTGCTCACGCCGCGCCACTTTCTGGAGCGAATCATCTCGGCCAGATGCTTAACACGCTCCAGCTCCTGCTGGATCTCCGGCATCACATCCACCCCATCGACATAGACGGGCTTAGCCGAGCGGTCGCGTAGTGCCGCATGTAACACGGCGCGATTTTCGGTGTGGTTTATTGGCTCACCAGCGAACATCCGTTCTATCCAGCGTGGCAGATCGGCCTCGCGTGCCAGTTGCAACAGCAGCTCAACTGTTTTATCTGTGACGATATTTTTTGAATAATCGTAGAGCAGATCATTCAATTCGATGGAGTAGTATTTGAAGCGCTCAGTATCCGCGTCAAACAGCTCACGCATGTGTACCGACTTCATCTCCTGAAAGTGCTGACTCAGGGCGTGCCATGCGGGACTACGTGTTAGTTCTGACTCCATTTACTCTTCTCCTGCGCTACAGACTCAAGCCCACGGCTGGTGCAATGTCAGCTATCTGGTTCTTGATGTTTGGCGTCCAGTTTCCAGATATCGTGGTTATATTCACGCATCGTCCGGTCGGTTGAAAAGAAGCCGCTACACGCGGTATTCATAATGCTCTTGCGCACCCACTTTAGGCGATCTCGATAGGCGTGTGCC
>JBFFJV010000373.1:0-2536 GCA_041555695.1 Thiohalomonadaceae bacterium
ATGGTACTTGAATCTCTAAATTACGGGCTTTTTCAGGGCTAGTTCCACGGCGGATAATGTACCATAGATTATGCCGCAATCACCTTTATTGTATTACCCCCGCAGGAGTTCACTCCAGCAGAAATCAACCACCCGGGGCCGCTTCAGCAACTGCCGGCACTGCAACACCACACTCAAGTCCGCCCCACCTCATACACACCACTTTGAGAATCGACATAATTTAGGGTATAAATACCTCATTAAAGGGAAGGTATTCACTCATCACCGTGCAAGGGACTCTGCATC
This sequence comes from Thiohalomonadaceae bacterium, assembly GCA_041555695.1. Taxonomy (GTDB): domain Bacteria; phylum Pseudomonadota; class Gammaproteobacteria; order Thiohalomonadales; family Thiohalomonadaceae; genus JAPHSX01. The sequence goes on from JBFFJV010000373.1 coordinate 286, forward strand.
ATGCGTAAGATCATCATTTCACTCATTTCCCCTCTTCTTGGCTACGGCGCGACCATGGGCTATCTGTGGTATGAGGTAAAGGACCATGCAGAGAAGATGGTTCAGGCTGCAGCCTCCGTTGCCCAGGTCAGCTACGACTCGATACACATTTCTCTTCTCGGTGATGAAATTGGTTTCGACAACATCGTCATCAAACCACGAATAACGCAGGACGAATTCCGTATCGAGCAGGTACGTATTAATGCACCGCATATCGGCTACTTCATGCGAGTCGGCAACAGCATAGAAAAACGGTCATTACCCGAAAATATCAGTCTGCAGATAAGCCGTGTGCATCTCGACATGGAGAGCGAACTCTTCTCTATGCTGGAGCAGAGTCAGGCGGCCCAGCCGCAGTCCGACGATACAGCGACACTGCTTAGTAGCGCCGATGCACTCGGCTGCGGTGATGCTGGCGCATTTACACTCAGTGATTACCGAAACATGGGACTCGGCAAGATGGTCGCCGATGTCACGGTGAATGTCGGATACGATGAAAAAGTTAATCGCACACATTTTACACTCAACACCCATGTCGACAATCTTTATGATATCGATATTGGTGTCGACTTAAATGACAAACCAGGGGCTATGAGCAGCGCCAGCACCCTCAATCAGCTTCCCACAGCGACGGTCAATTATCGCGATACCGGCTACTACCGGCTGCGTAACAACTACTGTGCAGCCATGAATGACAGCAATATCGAGGCCTATGTTGATCATCATATCGAACAGCTTAGCGCTACACTGGGGGCAGAATTTCCGCCAGAGACTATCAGCGCCTACAGGCAGTTCATGCTGAAGGGCGGACGTTTCAGTGCGAAAACAGACCCATCAGACGAGTTTTCACTCGACGGGCTGCAATATTACAAGCCGGCAGACATCATCGCGATTCTGGGGCTGACTCTCCGCATCAATAACGCCAAACTGGATACCGATCAAATCCAGTGGGAAAAACCGGCGGACAGGAGTGATATAAAGCGTGCGAGCCAAAGGGATGGCGATAACACGACCGAGCCTGCACCACCACACCCGCCGCGTGAGAGCATTCACGCCAAACACACCAGCCCTGACCCTGGCCCTGTATTCCAGACGATAGAGGTCACCGATGCGGAGAAATACCTTAACAGGATGGCGGAAATCACCACGGCGGCGGGCAAGGTGAGACGTGGATTGATGGAAGAGGTCAATGAAGACCGCATTTCTCTCGCCGTGAAACTTAGCGCCGGCACACTCAGCTACCCGATAGAGATCAGCGACATCGACAGGCTCAGGGTGCAATACTAGTCACGCTATTGCACAGTGGGCAGACAATAAAAACCGGGCATACCCGATACCGCTCAGTTAAGAAAATGTCGTTGCGAGCGATAGCGAAGCAATCTAGGTTTTCCTCAGTATAGATAGGCTCGAAATCGAGATCGCCGCGGTCGTTTCACTCCCTCGCGATGACACCATCCCTCTTAACTGAGCGGTATCGGGCATGCCCGGCTTGTTGATTGCTGCGGCTCACCCCCCTTCGTGCAAGCGCATTAACTCCAGCATTCTATTCTCATCCCACACCTCAACCCCCAGCTCTTCGGCCCTGGTGAGTTTGGAACCGGCGGCCTCTCCGGCCACCACCACGCTGGTCTTTTTCGAGACGCTGCCGCTGACCTTGGCACCGAGGGCAATCAGTTTTTCCTTGGCCTCGTTACGCCCCATTTGTGTCAGGGTTCCGGTGAGAACGAAGGTCTGACCGGCGAGGGGTTGTTCGCCCGCTTCGATAACTTCCACATCGGGCCAGTTGACCCCGGCCTGTTGCAGCTTTTCGATCACCTCGATGTTGTGCGGCTGGCGGAAGAAGGTGTGGATGTGATGGGCGACGATGGGGCCGACATCTTCAACCTCGATCAGCTGTGCCTCCCCGGCCTGTTTGATCGCCTCAAGATTGCCGAAGTGTCTGGCGAGGGTGCGGGCGGTGCTCTCCCCGACTTCGCGAATACCCAGGGCGAAGAGGAAGCGTTCCAGCGTGGTCTGCTTGGCCTTATCTAAGGCGGCGACAAGATTCTCTGCCGACTTCTCACCCATGCGTTCCAGTCCGGCGATCTGCGCGGCACTCAGGGTAAAGAGATCGGCCACATCATTAATCAGATTTTCATCGACAAACTGTTCGACCAGTTTATCGCCCAGGCCATCGACATCAATGGCGCGGCGCGAGGCAAAGTGTTTGATC
>JBFFJV010000374.1:0-2501 GCA_041555695.1 Thiohalomonadaceae bacterium
GGTCGATCACCCTTGGTAATACCCCGTGCCACATCGGTTAGCAGTTTTACCGGCTGGCTCACCCAGCGACGGGTCATATACCAGCCCAGGGGTAGTACCAGGGCACCGGAGAGTAGCATCACCCAGAAGACGGAACGGGCAAACAGGTTGAGATTGCGGGCAAGGTCACTGGTCCCCTCCCCCAGCACCAGATGAATATGTTGATTACCGTTAAGTGGCACAGCCAGGTGCGCTTCAAAACCATCACTGGAGGCCAGCCAGGCGATATCACTGACCGTCTCTTCGCCAAGCTGCAGCTGAGGGACCTGCATCCCCTCATGCGCGCGACGTTTCGTGCTAAAGCCCTCACTGCTGGTCTCACCGGCTTCGGAGACAAAGGCCAGGCTGACACCCAGCTTTTGTGACATCAAATTAATATAGGTATGATCCAGGTAGTAGGCGAGACGCAACCAGCCGATGACCAGCTCACTGGCTCCACTTTGCTGCAGGGTGAACGGCATAGTCACCTCCAGCACAACGGTGGCCACCCCGACACCTGAACGAAATTTCACGGCTGGCTGCCCACTTTGCTGCTCGTGCTGCAACTCGCCAAAACCATGAAAAAGGTGTTTGGAGAGATCGGCGCTATCGACACCGTTTACCGGAACAAACAGCGCTTTGCCCTCCTGGTATGACTGATAGCCACCACCCTTACCCTTTGCGGTTATGGCATGAAAGGCAATTAATTCTCCATCGCTCTGATAAACCGAGGCCAGATTAAAGCCACCGGAGTGCAGCAACTCTTCCAGTGTTGATGCGAGCTGGCGTTTCTCCGGGTCGAACACCAGTGGCTGGTAATTTGCTGCGTCCTGATAACGGGAGATAAGACTCAGTGTTGCCAGGATATCTTCATCCTGCGCGATACGGATTGTGCTATCGATGAGGTGACGCGTCCTGGTCAGCAGATCACCGCGAAGCAGATCGGCACTACTGATCAGTTCAGCCCGTGCACTACTTTCATGCAGTCGGGTAACCTGTGTGGAGAAGATGGTTCCCACCAGCAGCAACACCAATAGAATGGAGCAGAGCAGTAGCAGCAGAATCTTATTATTGAGGGTTAAATGCCGCAAAGCCTTCCCTTGCAATTGTCAGTGTTATTTAAAGATGGTGTCGATGCGCTCGACATTATTGCTTGTTACCTTCTCAAAAGGAACACTTTGTTCCTTGCTTAGCTTTTGCCCCTTAATGATCTTCAATATGGCCTCTGCACCCTGGCGACCGGCTGTGGGATAGGTGAATGAGGCACTCTGCTCACCGCTGCGAATCGCCTCGCGCGCCTCATTGATATAGTCAATACCAACAATAACCAGCTTCTTTATGTCCATATTGGCCATTTTCAGTGCCATGCGAGCCCCCGCCGCCATGCTGTCCGAATGGGCATAAATGGCATCAAACTCCACGCCTTCTGCAATGAGTTTCTCCATCGCCCGAATTGCATCCACACGGTTATAATTGGCCACCGGCTCGGCCACCAGCTTCATCTGAGGGTAGGCCTTGAGGGCCTCGATAAAGCCCTCGCGTCGCGCGATTGCCGTGGTAGCCGTAGGGACGCCCTGCAACATGACAATGCGCCCCTTACGCTCCATTCTGCTGGCCATTTCGAGAGCTGCCTCACGGGCGATCTGCCGGTCATCTGCACCAATAAAGGTGGTGAAATCCTCACTGAGGATGCGACGCGTCAGCAAGACCACCGGAATACCCCGGCTATAGATCGCCGATACCGCCGGCGTCATCGCTGTCACATCACGGGGACTGGTCACGATCACATCCACCCCCTGTTCCGCCAAACGCTCCATATCAAAGATCTGACGGGAGGCGCTCCCCCTGGCATCCGTGTGCACAAAGCGGATAAAGGGGTATTTCGCCAGCGCCTGTTTCATTTCATTAACCTGCGCAGCACGCCAATCATTACTCATGTTGTCCTGGGCAAAGCCCACCACATAAATACGTTGCGGTGACTCAGCCTGCACGATAGATGCACCAAGCAGCAAAATGACCAGTAGCAGGCGAAATCTCATGTTAACTCCCATGTATTATGACTAACCTTAACTATAGGGTTAGCTTTTGTAACATCAAGGCTGTGCAGAAAGGCGTAATGAAGGAGACAAACAAAAACGGCCCATGGTCAGCAGACCATGAGCCGTTCACTATTTGGGGTGGCTGATGGGATTCGAACCCACGACAACTGGAATCACAATCCAGGACTCTAACCAACTGAGCTACAGCCACCATTGAAACTATATCGCCAGGCATCCATCGAAAATGGCGCGCCTGGCAGGACTCGAACCTGCTACCCTCGGCTTAGAAGGCCGATGCTCTATCCAGATGAGCTACAGGCGCAAAATACGAGCCGTGTCACTATATAACACATATATTTGGTCGGGGTAGAGAGATTCGAACTCCCGACATCCTGCTCCCAAAGCAGGCGCGCTACCAGACTGCGCTATACCCCGTGCGGTACA
>JBFFJV010000375.1:0-2475 GCA_041555695.1 Thiohalomonadaceae bacterium
CAAGTACCTGGTCGCGTATTCCCGAGGTCAGGACATTGTCGCCATGCCGATTGAGTCGGTGGAATGGCTCTACACCAACATTCTTGAGACGATGGAAACTCGCGAAATGGTTGCGCGCGCAGGAAGATTACTCAAAAGTTTCCATAATGTGTTGGTCAAGAATCACCGTGTTGTGCCCATTGACTTCGATGAACTGGACGGGTTTATCCCGGAAAATTATTCGGTGCACGCGAATATCCTGATGTCACATGAGTATGCCCAGGTCAAACAGGTGCTTTGGCCGGAGCACGACAGGGAGGACCGTATGGGATGGATCCGCTACCTCATCACGGTCCTAGGTTATCGCCTTGGGCTTCGCCGCACCGAGGCGCTTAGGATGAGGATGAGTGATGTGGCGGGAACACACTATCTAGTCGTCAATATCGTTAGCAATGAGTACGGCAGGATCAAAAGTCGCCAGTCAGAGCGCTGGCTGCCGGCCTACGAGCTACTTGATGAAGATGAGTATAACTACCTGATTGAGTGGTGTGAGCTTAGAAAGAGAGAAATGAAGCAGGGGATAGGTGTCGATCTTCTTTTTCTCGATATTAAGAATCCCGATATGAAGATCAGCGAATATCGCGTCTTTGAGCGGATCCACGCGGCGATGCGTACGGTTAGCGGCGACCCGGAGCTCCGCTATCACTCATTACGTCACTCCTTTGCAACCTGGTTGCTCGTTAAGGCAGAAGTACAGAGGCTGCAGGAGGTCCCGGATCAGGAGCTTGTTTCTCTCAATACACTCCAGAGCACAGGTGATCATCACAGGCATAACACGCAGACGTTGTTAGACTTTTCTTCACCAAACAAGCGTATTCTAAGGCAGATATCCCTGCTCGTTGGACACACGACGCCCAAGATGACGATGCTGTACTACATACATCTTCTCGACTGGATATTATCTCAGTATATGTACGCGCAATTGCCCTCGTTGTGTGCCACCTTAATACGCGTGCTCTCTGGATGCCAGAAATCAAGATCCTACATCATACGAAAAAACATCAGTGGTAAGTCATCGCTGCCTGAGCAATATCGCGAACTCATCAAAAGTTCATCGCGCAAGCTGCTCGAACCGGCATGGCCTCGTGTAGGTTTTGAGTAATGCGGTCATGTTGATCGATACTCGAATTGCTTTATCTCACACTCTTACAACTATAAAGCGTAAGGCACGACATGCGCGTAAATTATCTGAGTACGATTTCAGTCATCTTCTCTTTCATCGTATGTCTCCTGTATGTGTCTATCAGATCCCACATGTCCTGAGTTTCTACAACCGCTGTTTCTTGCGCAGACGCCGAGAAAAGGCGTAATAGTAATGAATGACCTTGCAGTAGATTCGTTATCTAATGGATGTATCTAGATATAGTATCCCTGTTAATGTATGGATTACGTACATTGCTCCAGGCCTGAACCCATTAGGATGCTCAATGGACGGGGCGAAGTGACTATCTGACGGCCTGGCTGCTGCGGTATTGGGTTTGTCCATCTTATCAAGATGAACTTTTTATAGATGAAGCTAAGCACGGGGATAGAAAAGCTAATTAACCCGTGATTCACCCCTTGTGGATACCCCCGGTTATGGCAATGTGTTATGCACAAACGAGGTGTATGACATGAAAGTACTCTTTATTTACCGTACAGGACGGGAGCTTGAAAAAGCCTACCTTATGACCCTATCCGATAGCGACGGCAGGGGGGTGGTACGGGATGGGGGGGCCTATACCCGTCTCTATCTTCTACTGCGCAATGCTACCCCCCTTACTGATAGCGATGCTAACCCTTTGTGGTTAACTCGACGTGGCTGGCTGACCATGGCGCAGTTGCTCGGGGCGCATTCCTTTGTGATTGAGCTGGAAACACTCCTCAGTAGTGAGATCCGTCATGCCCTGCACTGATAGCTGGCAGGCACGTTTTGCCGAACTGCTTGAGGCAGGAACCGCACCGAGCACGCACCGTGCACATAGACGTGATCTGGATTATTTCAGAACGTGGCATCTCTACCGTTTCGATGAGGAGCTTAACTACCCGGTGCTTCTTGATTCGATCATGACCTTCTTAACTGATCACCTTGGAGGGATGCCTGGGCGGGTCGAAAGACGGCTGCTCGAGGGTGGTTGGAGGAAGAAGGGTGGGCGGCTCGCTATCCCCACGCTGCGTCGTTATCTCAGTTCACTGTCTTATGCACATGATAGTCGAGGCGTTGATAATCCGTGTCGTCATCCACAGGTAAAACTGCTGCTCAAAAAGGCGCGTGTTGCCCAAGGGAGTCATGGTCGGGGGCAGAGTGCGGCTATTACGCTGGAGATCCTCGAGGCTATGTTGGCGGTTTGTGATGACGACCTGCGGGGAGTTCGTGACAGGGCATTGTTTCTCACGGGCTTTAGCGCTGGAGGGCGGCGCCGCTCAGAGCTCTCTGGGCTTGATGTGAGAGATCTG
>JBFFJV010000376.1:0-2466 GCA_041555695.1 Thiohalomonadaceae bacterium
GCAAAGGGGGCTTCGATCTGGTGCACCCAATGGCCGCAAAGACCTGTTTGACGATTGAGTTACAGGATCGCATACATCTCCTGTGGGCTGACCCGAAAGTGCGTATCAAATTGGACCACCAACCCGTTTAACCTGGCAGCAACGGGGTTGAACTGAAACCACTCACCCTGCCCGTTGATCAATTGAGAAAGCAAATCTCCCCCGAGAAACAGACTGCAATCAATCCAGGCTCGTTGAATACCTTGTATCCATCATCACCCCGTCATACCAGGGTGTCACGCGCCTACCACACCATCTCACTAGGCGATCTTAACCCGTACCACCTTCATCACCTCCATCTCCATCCCCGCAACCACCTCACTACTGCGATAATAGGTGAGGTTGACGCGATTTCCCTGAAGGCTCTTGTAGAGTTCCTGGCGCCGGTAGCGAAAAGGACTATCACATCCCTCAAGCATCAGGGTATTAATAAACCACTCACCCGATTCACGCTGTACATGCGACAGCACCTTGCGCATCTCTGAGTGAACCAGTTCACGATGGGTGTCGAGCAGTTTTTCAGGGGAAGTTTTCATCAAATTCAGGCCGCAGAGAAAAGAATGGTTATCATTATAACCGAATAGAGCACGATAGCCTTCCTTCAGCCCCCTCCCTAACACTTCACCTAAGACCGGCGTGCCTAAAACGTTTATTATCCTTTATTGCATTAAGGCGAGCCGAATCATTGTTCAGAAAATCATTTCCATATAACCGTTCCTGATTATTCTTTCTGACTTTTTACCTGATTAAATTTTAACTGTACACTTCGACATCACTCAGGATTCAACACATTGTCGCGATATTTGATCTGCATACCTTTAAGAAAATTGCGTAAAATCTGGTCCTTACATTCCCGATAATGTTTATGGCCGGGTTTACGAAACAAAGCACTAAGTTCATGCTTACTGATCGCCATGCCCGCCAACTCCATGATTTCCAGTACATCTTCGGCTTTCAGGTTTAACGCTATCTTCAATTTCATGAAAATAGCATTATTCGTCAGGCTCTTCTCCGGCTCCGGTTGCGGCCCCTCTCTCTTGCCGCGCTTATCCGTAATAATCGCATTAAGAAAGATCGCCATTTGAGTGTCACTACATGCCTTGTATGCCGGGTCATCCTCTTTCTTCAACCAGTCGCTAATCTGTTCTCGCGTCACGCTATGCCCGGCAAGACCACATAAGGCCATCATCTTTGAGTCGTTATAATTGAAGATATACCTTAGACGACGCATGATGTCGTTATTGGTCATAAATAGTTCCTGTTGTTCACATCAGTTCAATGATTAGCATAACCGGCAGGGGCAGCAAGAATCGAGACCCAGGCAGCCCTCATTAATACAGTCCGGCATTCTTTACACGCTGTTTCACCTGTCGATTAATCACGAAAAGCGTTTCATGATTACTCCGCGTAGGGGCCGACTACAGCATTCAGGATTTACGCTTCGCCTTCTTACTCTTACCGGCCGCCCCTTTAGTACTGTTCTTCTTTTTCTTCTTGCTGCCCGCAGCCTTGCCCGAGGCCTTGAGTTTCTTGGGTCCACGGTAGTTGCCTCGCAACTCTTTAATACTGCGACGTTCAAATTGCTGCCGCAGATAACGCTCAATGCTAGCCATCAGATTCCATTCCAGCGAACTGACCAGACTGATCGCAAGTCCATCACGTCCAGCCCGACCTGTACGGCCCGAGCGATGGACATAACCATCACCGCGGCGCGGCATGTCGAAGTTAATGACCAGATCGACCCCATCAATATCCAGACCACGGGATGCCACGTCGGTGGCGATCAGCACATCAAACGCCTTGGCATGCAGCAACGACATCACCCGGTTGCGCTGATTCTGATCCTTGTCCCCATGTAGCACACCGACACGGCGCCCATTGGCAACCATGTACCCCCCGATTTTGTCCGTAAGTTCACGGCTATTGGCAAAGACAATGGCGCGTCCATAGCTCTCATTCTCCAGCAACCATGTCAGCAGCTTCAGCTTATGCTCAATATCGTCAGCCAGCACCACCTGATGACGGATGGTAGAGTGCTTCTCCTGTACCGAGCTTAGCGTCACCTCCTCAGGTGCGGTCAGTACCGCATCGGCCAGGCCATGCAGCCCCTTATGACCCAGTGTGGCAGAGAGCAGCAGGGTCTGCCGGTTGGGGCTGCACTGGGCAACAATCTGCATCACATCATCACTAAAGCCCATATCAAGCATACGATCAGCCTCATCCAGTACCAGTACCTCCAGCTGGGCAAAATCAGCACTCCCCTGATCCAGTAGCTTTACGAGCCTCCCCGGTGTGGCAATCACTACCTCAGGTTGCTCCTCCAGCAGTTTCATCTGCGCACCGAACTTCTCACCACCGGTGATCAGTGCCTGATTGAGGTTTGTGTGACGGGTCAGTTGCCGACAGGCCGCATACACTTGTTGAGCC
>JBFFJV010000377.1:0-2437 GCA_041555695.1 Thiohalomonadaceae bacterium
CAGAGCTATCTTGATACGGTTGATGTCATGATCCTTGCCCTCGATACCCGCGGCACGATTATCGAGATCAACCGTGCCGGCTGCGAGCTGCTGGGCTACCAGGAGGAAGAGCTGATCGGTAGTAACTGGTTCGATACCTGTATCCCTGAGGAGCAGCAGCAGAAACTCAAGCAGGATGTTCATCTCACCTCAATGAAGGGCGATGAACATGCTGAGAGTTATCTGGAAAATGAGGTGGTTACCCGCAACGGTGAGCGGCGCTTGATCGCCTGGCACAACTCGCAGCTAAGGGACAATGATCAGATTGTTGGTACCATTAGTGCCGGCACCGATGTGACCGATATTCGTCGGGCAGAACGTGAGCGTGAGCAGCTACAACTACAACTACTCAGGAGACAAAAGACGGAGGCAATCGGTCAGCTCTCAGCTGGCGTGGCGCATAACTTTAATAATATGTTCGCCTCGATTATCGGCTTTAGCGGCCTGGCAAAGAAGAAGGCTGCGATGTACCACGATGATGACCTCGACAGATATATTGCCGAGGTACTCAATAGTAGCTACCGTGCACGCGACCTGGTCAAACAGATACAGAGCTTTAGCCGTACCAGTGCGGTGAACATGCAACCGCATAAATTGACCGATATTCTTCTTCATAGCATGGAGTTTCTGGAGTCAGTACTGCCATCTGGTATGGATATTAAAACAGTAGCTGGTGATTCAGTCCCCCCGGTGCTGCTTGATGAGAATCAGCTGAAACAGGTGATCCTTAACCTTGCCACCAATGCCAGCGAGGCCTCAGATGGCAGGGGGACGATTACACTGCGTCTCCATCAGGAGAGCATGCAGGGCCAGTTATGCAGCTCCTGTGGTGAAGGCATTGCGGGTGACTATGTGGTGCTTGATGTCGAAGATAGCGGTGCCGGCATGGATGAAGAGATGCCAGGTAAAATCTTTGATCCGTTTTTCAGCACCAAAGATGCCAGTCAGGGGGCAGGCATGGGGCTGGCAACGGTGCACGGCATCATGCATGACCACCACGGTCATATACAGATTGAGAGTCAGCCAGGAAAGGGGACTATCGTGTCGGTCTATTTCCCTGTGGAACAACCTTAAGTATCACTGCTCTCTGTGTGCAGCGTAAACAGTGAAAAGTCGCTTTACTGTCGCTCTACAAGACTGTTCAGCTCTGCCAGTATTTCACTCTGACGCATGCCGATGTAGCTGGAGAGTAATTCATCATCATGTGTGCTGAGGGTGAAGTCGACACTCAGCCGAAAGGCGGCGGGGTCTTTGCGATAGTTATTGATGACGCGACTGATATGGACCTCGTTGTTGAGCTGGATTTCACCAGCCGGCAGGTGTGAGGGCAGTGTCAGACGCATCTGTAGTACCGCCCCCTCAACTAACATCTCCCCGGCAGCGCTGCGACAATAGAGTGTTGCACCACTGTCTGAAATATCGATTAAGCGCGCATCAATCTCATCGATGCTGCCGCTTAGTGAAACGGCTGTGCTAAATAGCGGCTCTACCCTGATATGTTGATGTCTGAAACGTGCCTGTAGTGCCGTCAGGTAGCTAAAGCCAATCCCGCTGTCATGCGAGATCTCGGGGTTGTAGAGGGCGCGGTAGGTCTTGTGCTGACTTTGACAGTCGATCATGGCTACCCCCATGCCGTGAGTCAGTGCCGCCTTCATACGCTTATCGACATCGAAGATCACACCATTCGAACTGGCATTGATCACGGTGCAGGAGCGTTCAATCGGGATCCCCCTGAAGCGGGTATACAGGGTCAGTCTGTGCTCTCCCTCTTTTCGCTCGTGATAATCACTGTGTTTGAATTGCTCAATAAGTTCTTCAGGCACGCTCTGTGGTACATGTTGCCGGGTGTAACTGAACTCTTTGCTGATCTCAAAATAGGTGTCGTAGAGCAGGTCAAGATAGGCGGATATTCTGTCGACCAGCTTGCGGATGTCAATCAGCTGGTGCGAGCTTTGCATTAATAGATCGGCTGAAAATGTCCTGACTAGCTCAAGCCAGGCCTGTTTGAGGATCTCGTAGGCACTGGGGGTATCGCGAATAAGTTTTTCAAAACTCTCCTCGACCGAGCAGATATCGAACGTATCGAAGCAGAATAGCTGACGGTAGAGTTCTGCGGCATCAAAGGGGAGCTGGCGGTTATCCCTGGTGACCCTGGCGAAACTGTCAGTAATGCTGCGCGCAAAATCATCGCTGTAGCCGTTAATTAACTCCTGATTGGTGAACAGGGTATATCCATTACCTGTAGTCACTGGGGAGTTAGCCATTCTGGTCGGTGTTAAAGAAGGTCATCTGCTGGCTCAGCCCCTGTGCCTGCTCCTCAAGTGACTCACTGGCAGCAGCGGCCTGTTCAACCAGGGCGGCGTTCTGCTGGGTCATCTCGTCCATCTGCATTACCGCC
>JBFFJV010000378.1:0-2427 GCA_041555695.1 Thiohalomonadaceae bacterium
CTTCAACAGTATGCTGGTGAGACTGTCTGCTAATGATACGAAACTGCGTAACAGTCTGGATGAACTTGATAGCACGAATGAGAAACTTAAACAGGCAAAGGATAACCTTGAAGAACAGGTGTCATTGCGCACCTGTGAACTGCAACAGTCCATGGAGGAGGCGAGAAAGTCCGACCGTGCCAAGTCTGCCTTCCTTGCCAATATGTCGCATGAACTACGCACACCGCTTCATGGCATTATCAGTTTCGCCGCGTTTGGCATGGAAAAGATCGGCAAGGTCTCCGAGGAACGGTTACAGAAATACTTTACCCAAATTGATGCTAGCGCACGTCGCCTTAAAGTCCTGCTCGACGACCTGCTCGACCTCAGCAAGCTTGAGGCAGGCAAAATGGTGATGTCGATGGAGAGGAGCTCACTCACCGATGTGATTGACGAGTGTCTTTCTGAGCAGGAGGCGGCCATCGGTAAAAAGAGTCTCACCCTTAACCGGCACTACGATAAGGCATTGCCGCTGGTGATGATAGACAGAAACCGTATCGGTCAGGTGGTAATGAATGTACTGAGTAATGCTCTGAAATTTTCTCCGGATGGTACGTCGATAGATATTGCGATACGACGGGTAAATGCGACCGAAGAAACCACTGTAGAGACAGACTCGCTTCAGGTGACGATAGCCGATCACGGACCCGGTGTGCCACCTGATGAGATTGACACGATATTCGACAAGTTTGTGCAGAGCGAGAGCAATGACTACTCCAGCGGTGGTACCGGTCTTGGTCTGGCAATCTCAAGGGAACTGATTCAGGCGCACCATGGCAGGATCTGGTGCGAAAATGGTGAGAGCGGAGGTGCCCTGTTTCACTTCCTGCTCCCCATTGAAAACGAGGCATAGCCTTTACCACTGATCGCTTACACTGGTAACGGCCCTTCCTGTTAAGGGGGGTCTAGCCGAGATAGTCTGGTGCGATAGATTCCAGCGTCCGCGGTGTGATGTCAAAGACCTCAGGAAACTCCCCGTTACAGACACTGGGAGATTTTGTGGAGTTGAAGTTGTCACGGGAGAAGGGCTTGCCCGGCACCCACTCCAGCACCCTTGCCTGAATGGCCGACAGGCTATCACCAAGTGACACAATCCATTTATTCCTTCCCTGTACCGAGGCGGTGTAACGTACCAGCTCCTCCAGCGTGTATTCATTGGGGCCACAGAGGTTGTAACGCTGACCGATGGTCTGCTCATTGTCGATGGCGTTGGCAAAACACTCAACCACATCGCCTACCCATATGGGGGCGAAACGGGCCGCGGCGCAGGCGAGGGGAAAGGGGCCCGGGATCTTCAGCAGGGAGGCAAAACGGTTAAGGAAGGAGTCACCCGCGCCGAAGATCACTGAGGGGCGGAAGATGGTCGCCTTGAGCCCGGAGATATGCACCGCATCCTCAGCCTCGCCCTTGCTGCGCAGGTAGAAGCTCGGTCCGGTGGCCGCGCTGGCACCCAGTGCACTCATGTGCAGCAGACGCGAAATGCGATTGGCGCGGCAGGCATCGATCACCTTGTAGGTCAGTGCCACATGGGCGTGGTGAAAGCCACGTCCGTTGTGACGCTTTTCGTTGAGGATGCCAACCAGGTTGATCGCAACGTTGCAGCCGTTAAAGGCGCCACTGAGAGAGGCCGGATTATGGATATCGCACTCGACGATCTCGACCGCCTCGGGTAACGGGTAGCGTAGCGACTCCTTGCGACGCGTGAGGATGCGTACCTGGTGGCCATCCTGCAGCAGGCGCTTCGCAAGGTGACTGCCGACAAAGCCGCTGCCACCGACAATGACTACCTGTTGTCTGTTCATACTCTGTTACCTGTGTTGTTGTCGTCGCATCTCTTTTCTGTTTTAACTATGTAAGAGCTGAAGCTCATAACTTCAATGGGTGGGGTGATAATTACTCATTTGTACCGCCACCCCAGTACTACCTGCTGCTACGTGGTTTGGCCAGCCCCAGTGTTTATTGGATATTCTCTGTCATCTGTTGAGCCCTAGACTGAGTTGATCGTGATTACTGGGTTAAGTGTAGCTGTAGATTTGGCGTCGTTTGGCTTGAGTGGTGGAGAGTTGAGTTGTAGGAGCGGTCTCCTGGCCGCGAATGCGGTGTTGATGGTTGCTCGCGGCCAGGAAGCCGCTCCTACGGGTCTGAGAGGGAGGTGTTGGGGTTCGCGGGCTCACCCCAACTTACGGGCTACGATCTAATAATGTTCAAGTGGTAATTATATCTTCTTCAAACCTCAAGTTCTCATTTTCGATAATGGCTCTAACTATATGGATCTCCATTGCTTCGGTGTCAAAGTTCTTGTAATACAGAAACATATTGGTGTCGTTGAGAGTGTTGATGCTGGATAGCGAACCATTCTTATGTTGAATGAATGCGTGTTTATGATAC
>JBFFJV010000379.1:0-2419 GCA_041555695.1 Thiohalomonadaceae bacterium
GCAAAAGGCTGAAGCGTCGCCTAAAATAGCCAACACCGACTGTGCCCAGAATAGCGAACGTTTCTACACCAGTGGCAGCGCAGACAAGCTTTCCGGGCTATGCCTGTTCTCTCCCACAGCCATCACGGCACCTGCTAACGACGGCGACCTTGCCCTGGTTATCGGCAACAACAGCAGTACCTCTCTCTATACCTATAGTGATCCGGGTACCTGGATCGGACTGAGCGCCGCTACACCTCCAGCCCAACTGGCCGACGCCGACTACGCTGGCGTTGTATGGAAAGTCACTTTTACCGCTCCACACAGTTTTCGTAATGCTTCGTCTTTTTATAACTACCAGATCGCCAACTTTACGCATGAAGTCCGTTTAGTTAGCCCCGCACTATTATGGCGACGCTCAAATGGCATATCCGATCCGACTAGCGGCACCGACACCACACTCATAACCGGTATTACAGGGGTCGTGTTTGATACCACTAACCTGGCCAATGGCATTCTTAACGTTTCTCTCACCCTAAGTGAAAATGGTGAAACCATCACTATGCTGGAGGATATCTATGTTCGTAACACGCCATAGGTCTCCGCTTGCATTAGCTGGCAGGCAGGCTGGGGCTTCGATTCTCACTGCGATCTTTATTATCACCGCACTCTCCGTGCTGGGTGCCTTAATGACAAAGATCACGATTATGAGTAGTCAGGAGACGATTAACGAAATGTATTCGGCACAGGCCTTATATGCCGCGGAGTCAGGCACCGACTGGGCGGCCTATCATATTATTAATAACGATACCTGCACCGTGGGTTACCCCTACACGGCAGACGTTCCGGTATCATCCAGCTCTTCAGTCGATGTTTCCATTGACTGTTTTCAGCCGGGAAAAAACGGCAATACCATAAACCTCTATTACATCACCGTTACCGGTAAGGCTGGCGGCAAGGCGCAACGAGAGCTATCCGTGCAATTTATACCCACCCCCTAGTTATCACTCTACTCTTCCATCTCCAGCTCTTTAATCTTGCGGGTAATCGTGTTGCGACCCCATCCCAGTAACTTGGCTGCA
This sequence comes from Thiohalomonadaceae bacterium, assembly GCA_041555695.1. GTDB lineage: Bacteria > Pseudomonadota > Gammaproteobacteria > Thiohalomonadales > Thiohalomonadaceae > JAPHSX01. Next base: position 1,062 of record JBFFJV010000379.1, read on the forward strand.
TCCTGACGGTGACCACCACTCTTCTTCATCGCCGCCTCGATCATCAGCCGTTCAAACAGTGGTACCGCCTCATCGAGAATGCCGTTGGCACCGGTGTTCAAGCGCTGTTCAGCCCACAGGCGTAGCGGTGTCAGCCAGTCATTGCTGTCACCACTGGTGGTGCTCACCTCTTTTAATTCGGGGGGGAGGTCTTCCAGGTGAATCTCCTGGCCGGGGGACATGACCGTCAGCCAGCGACAGGTATTCTCCAGCTGTCGCACGTTGCCTGGCCAGTCGAGAGCGCAGAGGTACTCCTCGGTCGGTGTGTCCAGCCACTTTGCCTCAACGCCAATTTCCCTGGCGGCGCCGTGCAGGAAGTGTCGCATCAGCAGCGGAATATCCTCACGACGCTCGCGCAGCGAGGGAATATGAATCCGTATTACATTGAGGCGGTGGAACAGGTCTTCACGGAACAGGCCATCACGTACCCGTTGCTCCAGGTCCTGATGGGTGGCGGCGATCACCCGCACGTCGACCTTAATCGGGGCACGGCCACCCACACGATAAAACTCACCATCGGCCAGCACCCGCAACAGGCGGGTCTGCAGCTCGGCCGGCATGTCTCCGATCTCATCAAGAAACAGGGTGCCACCGTCTGCCTGCTCAAACCGTCCCTCACGCGCCGACTGCGCCCCGGTAAAGGCACCACGTTCGTGACCAAACAGCTCTGATTCCAGCAGATCGCGTGGAATAGCCGCAGTATTAATCGCAATAAACGGCTTTTCGGCACGCGGGCTATGACGATGCAGGGCGTGGGCCACCAGCTCCTTACCGGTGCCCGACTCACCATTAATCAGTACCGTAATATTGGAGGAGGAGAGACGGCCAATCGCACGAAACACCTCCTGCATTGAGGGGGCCGCACCAATAATCTCGGTCTCCTGCTCCAGACGCTCGGTGGTTGCTGTAGCGCTCTGCTCTTCACGATGGGTAAGGGCACGGCGCACCAGCTCTACTGCCTCATCCACATCGAAGGGCTTGGGCAGGTATTCAAAGGCACCCCCCTGATAGGCGGAGACGGCGCTATCAAGGTCCGAATGCGCCGTCATGATGATCACCGGCATCTCAGGATGGTCGGTATTGATCTGCTCCAGCAGTTCAAGACCGCTAATGCCAGGCATGCGAATATCGGTAACCAGAGCCATCGGCTCTTGTCGCTGCAGCTGTTTGAGTACCGCATCACCACTCTCGAAGCTTTGCACCGCCATCCCGGCCTGCTTTAACGCCTTCTCCAGTACCCAGCGGATTGAACGATCATCATCAACAACCCAGACGGTATTCTGCTCTGACATCTTTATCACTCCTTGGTGCCGTCTTGC
>JBFFJV010000380.1:0-2415 GCA_041555695.1 Thiohalomonadaceae bacterium
CGTCTTGTCGAATACCCCTCAGCCAGCGAGGTAATCCGTGCCTTCCGTAACCATTCTCTCGACGCCGCGACCCTCACCCTGGATGAAGCACTACTGCTTCAGCAGGATGGGATTCCGGTCTCGGTGATTCTGGTGATGGATATCTCCCACGGTGGTGATGTCATTATGGCGCGTAGCGAGATTCCCGACATGAACGCACTTAAAGGTAAGCGTATCGCGGTGGAGAGTGGCGCACTGGGGGCCTATGTCATCTCCCGGGCGCTGGAGATACACGGCATGCAACTGGCCGATATTCATGTCGTACACCTTGAAGTTTCGGCCCACGAGGCGGCCTATCGCAACGGTGAGGTGGATGCCGCCGTCACCTTTGAGCCGGTGCGCACCCAGTTGCTGAATCAGGGGGCCCGCGAGATCTTCAGCAGCCGTGAGATGCCGGGAGAGATCGTCGATGTGCTGGTGGTGCATAACAACCTTCTGTTGAAGCAGAAATCACGCCTGCAACAGCTAATCACCGCCTGGTACAAGGCGGTAGACGAATTGCAGCAAAAGCCCGATAGCTCAGCCCTGATCATTTCCCAGCGCCTCAAGGTCACGCCAGCCGAGGTACTGCTCGGTTACGAGGGGCTAAAACTGCCCTCACTGGAAGAGAACAGCAAACTGCTGGCACCAACTGGCCTTCTCCACAACACCATTAAGCGCCTGTCTGCCACGATGCAGCAACATGGCCTGCTGCGTGATAGCAGCTCGGCTCAAACACTCATTCATGAAGGCATGATCAAATAAATCGCAATGGTAATCTCAAGGATCGCGATAAAATACCTGCTGCCGCTGCTACTGCTGGGGTTTAGTGCCGCCGCAACCGCCGTGATTTACCTGATGGATCACAGTGAAAACCTGCAGACTATAGAGCAGCGCATGCTCAGGGAGGCGCAGGACAGACTTACCGGCATACAGGGAACGCTGGAACTGTTACTGGAACTCAACGAGCGCGATGGGGTAAGACGGCAGCTGTCTGCCTTCAGTGCCCTGCCCGACAACATCACGCTGTTAATCACGGATGCTGAAAACCGCATCATCGCATCAAACCGTCAGGCCGACCGTGGCAAGCCGCTCAGTACTACTTACCCGGATCTCGACAAGGCGACCATCGCCAGCGTGATACGTAACCGCAGCATAGAAACCCTTGTCTCCCCGGATGGTGAATGGATAGACGCCTACGCCAGTATCTGCACCCGCAGCACCAACTCACTGCGACGCGATAACTGCGGCCTGCTCTACCACCGCCTGGATCTCGCTTATCACCAGAAAATGACCCTGCGGCCGCTGCAGATACAGACACGCAACACGGCCGTCATACTCTCACTCACAGCCCTGCTGCTCGGCTACCTGATACACCTGCTGTTGATCCGTCGTACTGAACTGCTGGAATCGGTGGTCAGCCGCTATGCACAGGGCGAACGCTCTGTGCGCAGCAATATTCAGGGTAAGGATGAGATTGCACGCCTGGCAGCCAACGTCGATAAGATGATGGCGCAGATTGAGCAGGACGAGCTGACATTAGTGAGTAAGGAGAAGAGTCTCAAAACACTGTTCAATTCGGTGCGAGACCCTATCGTCGTCACCACTCTTGATGGACAGATCTGCTCGTTCAATCGTGCGGCAGAAGTACTCTTCGGCTACAGTGCCGAGGAGGTGCATGACAAAAACATCAACCTCCTGATGCCGCAGGAGGATCGCCATGTCCATGCCCACCACATGGCAGGCTACGAAGCCGGCAAGCGTAGCAGCACCGTTATCGGCAAGGGGCGTGAACTCATCGCCAGTAACAGTAGTGGAGAAAAATTCCCGGTCGAGGTCACCATCACCGAGATGCACGATGATGATAATGATGAGGTAAAACTGATCGGTGTGATCCGTGACATTACCGAGCGTAAACGAGCCGAAGAGCAGATGCTGCTCTCACGCCAGGTGTTCGAGGCGGCCAGCGAGGCAATCGTGATTACCGATGCACAATCGGTCATCATCGATGTTAACCCCGCCTACGAGGCGATCACCGGCTACAGTCGCAATGAGATGATCGGCCAGCGGCCCAACCACATCAGTTCCAACCGTCATGACGAATCTTTCTACCGCGCCATGTGGCAGCGCATCAGCGAAACGGGTAACTGGGCCGGCGAGATATGGGACCGCCGCAAGGGTGGTGAGGCTTTTCCCAAGTGGCTCACCATTAACGCCATACGCAACGCCCGGGGAGAGGTGCGCAACTACGTCGGGATCTTCTCCGACATCACCGAGCAGAAGGCCGCCGCGGAGCAACTTGAACAGCTGGCCTACTACGACCCGCTAACCAAGCTTCCCAACCGCGCGCTCTACCGTGAGCGCCTTGAGCGGGAGTTGCTGCAGTACAGGCGTAGC
>JBFFJV010000381.1:0-2410 GCA_041555695.1 Thiohalomonadaceae bacterium
AGCCACTCGGAATACTCCTTAAGCTGCGCGGCAGTCTCTTTGAGGATCTCGAGGTAGCGCTCCGCACTGCTATTGGCCAGCCCGATCATCAGGCCAATGAAGGGGATCGTAATCACCACAAACAGGTGGGTGGGGTTGTGCAGAAACTCACCAAGGGTGGCGTAGTCATCCGTTATAAATTCAAGAATGGTGTACATCACCAGCAGGATGGATGTTCGAGCCAGATTCTCCAGCAGGATTAGCACGTTTGCGTAGCGTCCGGGAAGCATCAGGCGCAACTGCTGTGTGGTGCCAATGGCCGCGGCGAAGAACCAGTAGGCGAGATGATTGGGGTTGGCGAAGAACCCCTTCCCTTCGAGCGCTATCTCAATGCCGGTATAGATTAACGGGCCGATAAGATTACCCAACAGTGGTCGCGGCTTGCCATTATAGTGCCAGCGGCTAATCAGCCAGGCCTGTACCACAGCTGCAAAAAGAATGAGGTAGAGATCCGGTTCAATAAGATACTCGAACGGCTCGTTGAGCAGCAGTTCCAGAAAGATATTGGCCAGCGGAAAGTAGGCACTATTGGTAAAGAACTCCCGAAAAAAGAAGCTGCGGGAGGAGCCCTTCAGGCGCGTATCAACGATTGAATTCATAGCTGGCGATTCTACTCATCGGCGGAGGATACGCCAAGTCTGCCGCAGCCGACTTAGCACACCCGAAAGGAGGGCGGGTTACAGGGCGGCATCATCCCGTTTCATCTGACGATAGAGTGAGCGCACCATCATCGCCAGCAGCAGCACGCCGCCAAGTAACACCGACCACAGCAACCACTTCTGCCACGGCAATGGTGGTGCGGGTGCACGAAGGCGTGCCTCGCCACCCAGCTCGAACCACTCACCGGCATAGGCCGACTTAATCAGCCCGGCCTGCATCGCATCGCCGTTAATGCGTTGCAACAACGGGTCGATGGCAACGCTATCCGCTGTGGTCAGGTGTCTGCCGAAGGCGAGGGTAAACGGGGTCTCACCGCGGGCGACAAACAGCAGGCGCTGAGGGTGCCATGCCAACTCCAGTTGCGGCATGCCACGACCCAGTCCGCCACCGCTCTGCGGTACCTCCAGGCGCCATAGCGGGTGACTTAATGGGGGCAGGCGTACCGGCTCACTACGCAGGTGGTGCCCCTCGCGCTGCAAATCGTAAAACAGCCCCTGATAACGCAGCTGCCAGGGTGTGGTTGCATCGGCACGTGAGTAAAGCCTGGCCCGAACCGCGGTGTTGCGTTGCGGCATCAACAGCGTCACTGCGCTGATCGGGAAGTGTCCATCAAGAGCAAAGTCATAATTGCCTTCACGACTCGTCTCACCCACTGGGAATACACTCTGCGTCTCTCCCGGTATCGGTGTGTACTGCGGGCGCATCTCCAGCTCAACCTTGCGTAGCGGCACCCCTTTGCTACCCGGCGGCCAGTGGATACGGTAATACTTCATGCGTCGCGGCGGCAGACTCAGGCTGTGCTGCTCCAGTTGAAAACCCTGATGGTGCAACGCGGCAATGGTGCTTTTTTCCAGCAGCGGCTGCCAGTGGGTGAGGTCATCACTGCCATATACCGACACCTGTGCCAGCAACGGCTCAGCGACCGCATCCCACTGCAGATGAAGCCGCTGCACCATGGCGTCGGCTTCGCTTGCATCCAGCAGATAATATTCACCCGAACCGGCACCCTGCAGTGGCAGACGACCACCATAAAAATCGATCAGGCTACCGTCCTTACCGATGGCGATGTGCAACTCCTCAACGGCTGGCTGGCTCTCCTGTGTGGGCAGCGGATAGAGTTTGCCGACAATACGTCTTGCCTGCTGAGCCTGCTGGCCAGCTGCACGCTGCAGCAGGTGTGGTACCTCCTCACCATGACCATTGAACACACGCAGGTCGCCGAGATCGGCACGCAGCGTACGGCGATAGACCTCGGCAGGTAACGGTAGACTATAGATGGCGCCATCACCGTCCACCTGCAAGGGGATGCCGTAGGCAAAATCGTCCATCTGTAGCGGCGCGGCCGATGCCGTCGCGGTCAGTAACAGCGTCGCTAACAGACCCGTTCTTTTTATCATGCAACGTCCTCTTCACGTTTTGCCGGCATCGGCGAAAAGTAGCCAATCAACAACATCAACACACCCACCGCGATAAAGGAGACGATGCGGGCGATAGTACCGGTACCCGCAAGGTCGACAAAAAACAGCTTCGCCACCACCAGCGTCAGCAGCGCCGCACCGACCACCCACAGGGTACGTTTTCCAAGGCGTGTTGCGCTGACCGTGATAATGAGCGCCGTGACACTCCACACCACCGATACCGTCGCCTGAAACAGCCACGAGCGGTGCAGCGCATCGAGCCGGTAGGGAACGCCATACCAGTGATGAATGGC
>JBFFJV010000382.1:0-2402 GCA_041555695.1 Thiohalomonadaceae bacterium
GGCAATGAGACACGCTTCAATATGTTGTGGCGCTCGCATCCGGCAGAGGCCGAGCAGTTTCTTGAGGCCTCGCAACACGAGGCGGTCGCCCGCTACCACCACTACCAACAACTGGCGGCGCTGGAGTTGGGTGGCGAAAACAAAGAGAAGGAGTAGAGCGTGTCACTGCAAACCCGATACCTTGGCCTGGAACTGAAAAACCCGCTGGTCCCCTCCGCCTCACCGCTGTCGCGTGACGCCGATATGGCGAAACGACTGGAGGATGCCGGAGCCGCCGCACTGGTAATGTACTCACTGTTCGAGGAGGCGTTGCACGAACCCCCGGTTGAACCCCAACCGCTGATGCATGCCGAGGCGCAGAGCTACCTGCCGGTACATCCACACAGCGGTCATGCCCTGGATAACTATCTGGAGCAGCTACAGCGGTTAAAACAGACGCTGGATATCCCCGTTATCGCCAGCCTCAACGGTACCTCCCTCGACGGCTGGGTGGAGAACGGCAAACTGCTGGCCGAGGCCGGTGCCGACGCCCTGGAACTCAACACCTACTGCATCTCGGCAAATCGCGACATCGACGCCAGCCAGACCGACCAGGAGTACCTGATGCTGCTGGCCGAACTACGCGGCGTGGTAGAGCTGCCGATCACCCTCAAGCTCTCCCCCTACTTCACCGCGCTCACCAACTTCGCCGCTGAACTCGAATCAGCCGGTGCCAATGGCGTCGCCCTGTTCAACCGCTTCTACCAGCCCGATATCGACATCGACACCCTGCGTGTCTCGCCGCGCCTGCAACTCTCACACCCCGGCGACAACCTGCTAACGCAACGCTGGCTCGGTATCCTGCACGGCAATGTCGAGCTCTCACTCGCCGCCACCGGCGGCATCCACAACGCCGAAGACGCCATCAAGATGATCCTCGCCGGTGCCGACATTACCCACCTCTGTAGCGCCCTGCTGCTGCATGGACCAAAGCGGTTAACGCAGATTTTAGAGGGAATGGAGCAGTGGCTGGAGGAGAGCCCCTATGAAGAGCTGGAACAGTGCAAAGGGGTACTGGCACACCGTCACCACGAAAAAGACTCCGCCTATGAACGGGCCAGTTATGTGAAGATGCTGGGGGGGTATGAGGTGACTCCGGCGGGGTGGGACTAGTGGTCTATTTTGGACTAGTCCCCAAATCGCGGGGACGGTGCACTGTAAAACCTAGATCATCCAGCAGCATCAAACCAAACCGTCGTTTATCCAAATCACACTTTAGCCGCGAGCTGATCTCACTTTCTTTCTCTACAACAACCCCATACCAGTCTGGTCTGTACACATGCGACTGGACATCAACAGTGTAAGTATATTGCCCCATAGAAAAGGACAACTGGATAGAATTGCCTTTAGCGTAAGGGTTATATGAATACACAAAAGCATCCTTAGGCATCACGTTATCAGTTGGATATTCCAGTTCCGGTTTTTTATCTAACTCCCCAAAACGATAGCTGATATAACCAGTACTCGGCGATAAATCCTTACTCGAACAAAGTGATAGATATTTAGAGCCAATACCACAATTGAAGAGAACTTTTTCATTCTCCTCACATAAATCTGGCTCATCTCCATCACGGTACATTTCACTCGCCAGAACAGAGTTAATACTGACCAACGCTAGAATAATCAAAGCACTGCTTCGGAAAAAACTCATACACTTGTCTCTGTCATTACCATACACCGCCAACCTGACCAGAAAGTTTTCAAATTCAACCCCAGCAAGGTAACCACATCTATCCTAATGTGAGACCTCACAATCACCGCCGATCTGCTGAGAGGATGCGCAACAGACCAGCGGCCTTGTGGTAGGTCTCCTGATATTCCTGCTCGCACTCTGAGTCGCGCACGATACCGCCGCCCGCGGAGAAGGTGAGTTGCTCGTCACGGTAGAGGCCGGTGCGGATGGCGATATTGGTGTCCATGCTGCCGTTGTGGCCGATATAGCCGATGGCTCCGCAGTAGACGCCGCGTCGATGCGGCTCCAGCTCTTCAATGATCTGCATCGCACGTAGTTTGGGGGCACCGGTGATGGAGCCGCCGGGGAAACAGTGACGCAGCAGTGAGACGGCATCCTCCCCTGCTGCCAGCTCGCCCTCAATCACGCTTACCAGATGGTGTACCGTGGCGTAGTGTTCGATGGCAAAGAGTTGCGGCACACGGATGGTGCCGGGGCGACAGCATTTACCCAGATCATTGCGTAACAGATCGACGATCATCAGGTTCTCTGCACGATCCTTCTTACTGTAGCGAAGCTGTTCGACCATTGCCTGATCCTCACGCGGATCAGCACTGCGGGGGCGTGTCCCTTTTATCGGTCGCGTCTCTACCCGCCTCCCCTCCACCTTTAAAAAACGTTCCGGCGAAGA
>JBFFJV010000383.1:0-2385 GCA_041555695.1 Thiohalomonadaceae bacterium
CATTATTCAGAAGAGCGCCAAGCCTCGGTGATGCGCAAACTGTTACCACCAAATAACCGTCCAGTTCCAGGCGTCGCCAAAGAGGAAGGGATCTCAGAGCAGACGCTATACAATTGGCTCAAACGAGCCCGTGAGCAAGGAGTCCCTGTGCCAGGTAGTGGAAAACAGACAGAAGATTGGTCACCGGAGGCAAAGTTTGCGGCGGTAGTCGAGACGGCCTCAATGACAGAGTCAGAACTCAGTGGTTATTGCCGTACCAAGGGGCTCTACCCTGAGCAGGTAAAGCGATGGAAGGCGGCTTGTATCCAGGGAGCGCAGTCATCTGAGGTGCAGCGAAAAGAGGATAAGCAAGAAACCAAGCGTGACAAAAAACGCATCAAGGAGCTGGAGCGTGAGCTTAACCGCAAGGAGAAGGCGTTGGCCGAGACCGCTGCACTGCTGGTGCTGCGAAAAAAGTTGAATGCGTTCTGGGAGGAAAACGAGGCCGAGTGACCTCGTACCCGGAGCGCCAGAAAATGGTCGGATGGATAGGTGAAGCGGTGACATCAGGGGCCAGAAAATGTCTTGCCTGTGACGAGGTAGGGATAAGCCTTCGCACTCTTCAACGCTGGACAAAAGGCGGGGTGATTGGCGAGGATATGCGTGCTCAAGCGCTACGGCCAGAGCCTGCCAATAAACTCTCTGAGCAAGAACGGGCGGACATAGTTGCTATCTGCAATCAGCCCGAATACGCCGACCGGCCACCGAGTCAAATCGTACCAAGGCTAGCGGACAAAGGCGTGTACCTGGCTTCAGAGTCGAGTTTTTACCGTATCTTAAAGGATGCCGAACAACACCATCATCGAGGCCGGGCCAAAGCGCGCCAGGCACGCCAGCCACCGACAACGTACATTAGCGATGCACCGAATGAGGTCTGGTCGTGGGATATCAGCTATCTGCCCTCGTGGGTGCGGGGCCAGTTCTACTACCTCTATCTCATCCTGGACATCTATAGCCGCAAAATTGTGGGCTGGGAAGTGCATGAGCGCGAGGGAGGGGATGAGGCCGCCGAGTTGATTCAACGTGCGGTCTTGGCAGAGCACTGTTTTCGTAAACCCCTGGTGCTTCACTCGGATAACGGCAGTCCGATGAAGTCACAGACGATGCGGGTTAAGCTTTACGACTTAGGCGTCATCCCCTCACATAGCCGACCACGGGTGAGCAATGACAACCCTTATTCGGAATCGCTGTTTCGCACCCTGAAGTACTGTCCCCAGTGGCCGGCACAAGGGTTTGAATCGTTGCACAGAGCACGAGAGTGGGTGGGACGGTTTGCGTGCTGGTACAACGACGAGCATCGCCACAGTGCGTTGCGCTTCATCACCCCCTCACAACGTCATCGGGGAGAAGATGTACGGCTCCTGTCGGCACGGGAGACGGTCTACGCGGAGGCAAAGGAGAGAACCCCGTCCCGCTGGTCAGGCGATACAAGGAATTGGTCACCCGTCGGATCGGTCGCTCTGAATCCGGAGCGTGAGAATGAGGTTATAAAACAAGCTGCGTGATCAAAAAAGGCGACAACTATCTTGAAAGTCACCGCTAAGGGCGGCCAGTAATAGTGCCAACAGCACCCAATCAGGGGCCTGCAGCCGACCCAAAAACCAATTCACGGTTTTCGGTAGTCTGAGCCATCACCTTAGGGAAAGCATATGGAGCATTATCTAAACGAGACACATCTGCTTGATTTTAGTCACCTATCCTTGGTGGACTTGGTAAAGAGTCGAGGTTGGGCGGATTTACCAGAGTATGAACGTATTGGGAGTATCTACGAATTTGTGCAGAACGAAATCGTCTTCGGTTACAACGAAGCCGATGACATACCCGCTTCGCAGGTTTACAGCGATGGTTACGGACAGTGTAACACGAAGGGAACTTTGCTTATGGCGTTGCTACGCAAGTGCGGGATTCCATGCCGGTTCCATGCATTCACGATCGACAAAAAGCTTCAAAAAGGCACAATCTCCGGTCTAGCTTACAGTATCGCGCCTCGCAGGATAATTCACAGCTGGGTCGAAGTCTGGTTTGAGGAAAAATGGGTTAGCCTGGAAGGCTTCATTCTGGACCGACCCTACTTGCAGAGCGTGCAGAGAAAGTTTTCTGCGATCGAAGGATCATTCTGCGGCTTCGCCGTGGCAACCCCAAACCTGAAGAACCCGCCAATCAAATGGGAAGGAACAGATACTTACATCCAGAAAGACTGCATCAACCACGACTACGGTGTCTTTGACGACCCCGATGCGTTCTACAAGGGGCATGGAGCCAACTTGAGCGGCATTAAGCGCTTCATGTTCCGGCACATTATTCGTAAATGGATAAATAACAGTGTTTCGCGAATCAGGCGTGGCG
>JBFFJV010000384.1:0-2385 GCA_041555695.1 Thiohalomonadaceae bacterium
ACCAAAGATCCCCTCGGCACTTCCCTCCAACAGGCTGCGATTCTGCTCATAGCTGTGTCACAGCTCCTCAGGCAGAAAACCGAACTGCTGGCGAATATTGGGCGAGACATACTCCACCGGCCACCCCTCGCTAGCCCGCCACTTAAAGGCGACGGTAGGACCGGCGATGAAAAGCCCCCGCTCCTGGGCCAGCTGCTCCTCAATGGCACGGCGCTCGCTGATATCACGAAAGTTCACCACCGCCCCGGTGATCTCACCCTGCTTGATGATAGGGGTGCTGGAATACTCCACCTGGAAACAGCTACCATCCTTGCGCCACAACACCTCATCATCGATAAACTGAGGCGTACCCTCTGTAATCGCCGCGAACATACGGCACGACTTTTCATTATAGGGACGACCATCGGCGTGGCTATGGTGGATCTGTTGATGGATATGGCTACCGGTTAACTCACTCGCACTATAACCGAGCATGCGCGCCGCCGCCGCGTTGGCAAAAGTCGTCTTGCCCCCGCAGTCGATGCCAAAGATCCCCTCAGCACTACCCTCCAGCAGGCTTCGATTCTGCTCATAGCTATGTCTCAGCTCCTCAGCCGTTGCCTGGTGCTCAAAGCGCAGGGCAATCGACTCAACTATGAACCGGTTGGCTCGCCGTGCGAGGATGACGTTGGAGAGAAGAAACAGAACGACCATTAGCGCCATTACGGGGCTGTGCTCTGCCCCCTGGGTAATCAGGCGTAAGCCGACCAGGCCAACAACGGGCACCGAGAAGGCAACAGCGACGCCCCAGATTGCCGAAAGGGTCAGCGTTGAGCCCACAGCCATTCCGGCCATTACAAAAATGACAAAGATTTGATGGGCCGGACTCTGTACCGGAAACAATACGTAGGCCCCAAGCCCCCATATCAGGCCCGAGACGAGAGAGCCCAGCAACAGGTGGTGGCGATATCGCCGCGCCTGCTGCTGTTGTGGAGGTTGACGCTGATAATGGCGTCGATCCCACTCACGCACCGCCGTGACCAATAACAGAGCGCCAAACCATAACAACAGCGTTGTAGCCGTGATCTGAGACCACAAGACCCCGACGAGTAACAGGGCATTTATTAAGCTCACACCCAGCCCGAATGACAGGGCGCCATAAAGCTGAGCTACCTGTTGTTGCAGTGTGCGTTCTTTATCGCTACTTCTGTAAGGCGGTTGCTGATCGACGTTCAAATTCGGGAGTCTTGTCTGCTAACAATTAAGCAAATAAGTATACGCTAACTCCCCTGTAATGGCAGTGGGATCAGGTGGTTGAATAGCTCACCTTGAAACGCCCTGGCGCGAGGTGGTGTAGGTGCGCCGCCAACTTAACAGCATCAACGGCAGCAGGCTTAACCAGCCCACTGAACCACCACCACCGCTATAGCCCGGGCGGTGGACCACAGTTGCCACCTGCTCGGTCTTGACCCGCTCAATGAAGACATTCAGCTCAGTGTCGAGGTTTTGCGTCATATCGGCCATCGCCCTGTCGAAGCTCTCAGCGCGGCGTTTGCGTGTCTCTTCGATGGTGTTGATCAGGGTCGAACTACCGCGGCTCTCATTTATACCAGGGGCGCGGAACAGCAGCTTGTGGCTATTCACATCAAACACCGAGGTATCGACGAAGGTCTGTACATCATTGGTACTGCCCTTGATGAAGTAGGCACCGACGATGGTCCAGTAGAGGATGGAGGCCTTGGTGTCTTCGCTGTGGCTAACCTGGTCATAGGAGACCAGGGCGATGCTATCGAGGCCGTAGAGGCGGGCGATCTGGTCGATGCTCTGAAAGCCCCTGGACGAACGCAGATAGGTATCGGGGATGATGCTGATACTCTTGATGAACTCACGCTCCCTGAAGGCATCCTTAACGCGGTTGAGCAGAATTAGTTTATGCGCCTCGGAGAGACCCTCGGTGTAGCGGCTGTTACTCGGCACAAAGGCGAGTCCGACCCGTAGCGGCAGATTGAGCTGAGGCACGGTCTCATCATAGGGCGGTGGCTCTTCACCCCGTGGGTAGAGGTAGTCGACCAGGCTGCTGGAGACCCCGCTACGGGAACGATCACCACCCATGCCATGCCACAGGCCGGTGCAGGCCGAAAGCATGAAAACCAACACCAGAGATATGAATAATTTTATGTTGTTCATGTGCCGACTCCTCCCTTCTCATTATTCATCTCCTGTGAATATAGATGTCCTTCAGCACTTTTTCTTTCACAGCCTGGGGCGGCACACACTACATGTACTATTTATCCAGCACACTCTCCCACCCAGGTGCCACCTTCGGCAGTCGCCACGCAACAATCGTGGTGGCGATGATTACCAGCACACCGAGCGCGATCACTGCGGCAACCGGGTCGACGCCAC
>JBFFJV010000385.1:0-2381 GCA_041555695.1 Thiohalomonadaceae bacterium
AGGAATGCCCAATCGTCACCTAACGCATGCTCGACCGATTCAAATACATTCAGCACGGTTTCCAGTTTATTGGGGCCATCGAAAAAAAACATGTTTCCCGTTAACTGTGAAATAACTAACAGGTCGGCCGGCGTCTTTTCGACGTAGGACAGAGCCTTATCCCGGGTGTCTCCAGGTTGGTCAATCAAGCCAATCAGGACATCAACATGCTCACGCTCCCAGTCGGTGGCGTTCGCTGAAGCGCGTTGCGCATGTTCTCGGTAGACTTTGGCATCATGCTCACCAATATCTTGTGCCACGTAGTAGCGCGCAGCTGCCGCTAACGCAAAATCATTATCCATCTCAAGCACCTTACCAAGCATCTCGGTGGCACCAGATTCTGAACCGAGAATTAAATTAACCGCCTCCTGATATAGATTGGCTGCCTCAGATGACTTGCTTGATAGTGCTTTACCCGTGCGTGTTTCGAACATAGGAAATCCTTTTAGTAATGGTTAATCAATCCCGCGAAATGCGGGAATATATTATCTGGGCGGGTATACATGCGATTTCAAAAAAACATTCAACTGAATTCTCAAGTTTTTTTCAGTGAGTTCTCTAATCTGTTAGTGTGTTAATGAAATGCGCAACGGCAGAATTACCTTTCGGTTATTACTGATTTATGAGTTCACATACATCACTTCCATATATATAGATCACTTTGCCAACATGGCAACTAGAAGATAATGGCTCAAATCTGTCTCTTAGCGGACATGATTATTGCTCTGGCGGGATGACTGCTCCTGGCCGATTTTTGTCTAAGGTGACCCTGGGCTCTTCCCTGGCAGCTATCAAGACTCCTCAGCGTTCTATTCTGACCTCGTGGATTAGTTAAGAATTCGTCGACCACTCACTTAAGAGGAGACGTCAAACATTTATAAAATGGGTAATGTTCATCTCAGAATACTTACTTGCCCAGCATCACATGCAAAGCACGACCAGTGGTCCCATCTGCCCGAGGAAGACGCACTCACCTGCCACTCTCTGTGGTGACCACGATTTGCAGCCACTGGAGGAGATTTGAGTGGCTGAGGGGTTGCTATACTTTGATGACATGGCTGGAGAAATAAATGACACAAGAGCATATAGCTGAGCATGCCCCGCTTGACGAGGGGGTGGTATTTCATGTCCACGACGTTACCAAGGTCTACCAGATGGGCGAGGTGGCCGTACATGCACTGCGTGGTATCGACCTCGACCTCTATAATAGTGAATTCACTGTACTTCTCGGCGCTTCGGGCAGCGGCAAGTCCACCCTGCTCAATATTCTCGGCGGACTCGATACACCTACCGAAGGTCATGTGCTTTACGGCAAGCAGGACCTCACCAGTGCCACCGAACACGAGCTGACCGAGTACCGGCGCTTTCATGTCGGATTCGTCTTCCAGTTCTATAATCTGATCCCCAGCCTCACCGCGCGGGAGAACGTCGCCGTGGTCACGGAGATTGCCCGTAACCCCATCTCACCGGAGGAGGCGCTGGCCCTGGTGGGACTTGCCGACCGTCTCGATCACTTTCCGGCACAGCTCTCCGGCGGTGAGCAGCAACGGGTAGCCATCGCCCGCGCCATCGCCAAGCGCCCTGATGTTCTGTTGTGCGACGAACCCACCGGCGCCCTCGACTCTACCACCGGCATCGTGGTGCTTGAAGCGTTGCAGCGAGTGAACCAGGAGATGGGTACCACCACGGCGGTCATCACCCACAATGCCGGGATCGCGCAAATGGCCGATCGCGTCATTCACCTGGCCGATGGCCGTATCACCGAGGTGAACACCAACGAGACGCCCATCGCCCCCCGCGAACTTTACTGGTAACCGAAACGTGAAGGCCATCGACAGAAAACTGTGGCGGGAACTGTGGGGCATGCGCATGCAGGCGCTTGCCATCGCTCTGGTAATTGTCGGTGGTGTCGGCATCTTCATCATGTCGCTCAGCACCCTCGACTCACTGCAGCAGACACGCGAAACCTACTACCGCAATCACCACTTTGCCGATCTCTTCGCCCAGCTCAAGCGTGCCCCCCTCTCGGTAGCCAAACGCATCGAGCAGATCCCCGGTGTCGACAAGGCGGAGACCCGCGTAGTGGCCTACGTCAACATCGACGTACCGGGGTTTGCCGAGCCGGTCAGCGGTCACCTGTTGTCTCTGCCAGATAACAGCCGCGGCCTGCTCAACCAGATCTACCTGCGCAACGGCCGACTGTTCGAACCGGGCCGCGACAATGAGGTAATCCTGAGTGCCGAGTTTGCCAAGGCCCACAAGCTACAATCCGGCGACAGGCTCTACGCCACTATCAACGGTCGGCACAAGGCGCTCACCATAGTCGGTATTGCCCTCTCTCC
>JBFFJV010000386.1:0-2357 GCA_041555695.1 Thiohalomonadaceae bacterium
ATGATCTGGAGGGGGGCTTCGCTCGCGTTTGTGCCTTTGCCTCTCCCAATATGTTGACCATGGCCTTCCTCTCCCATTTTCCCAATCCGGTGCGCCAGCCCAGCCTGGTTCGCACCCAGGGGTTTAATGAACTGGTTTCCTGCCTGAAGAGCGGACATGGGCAGGCCGCGGTGTTGCGCGATAAGTTGTGGGGTAAGCTGAGTGATGATGATAGGTCTAAGATGAAACTGATCGCCGAGCCCAAGCGCGGCTACCCTGAGCGTACCTTCAGTGTCAGCTCCAAGTTTAGTGAGTCACTACGCAAGCAGATTGCCGAGGCGATGTTGAGTGAGGATGGCCTAAAGGTAAGTAATGCGTTACTGGCCCGTTTTAAGAAGAAGAATTTTATTCCTGCAACGTCGGCAGACTATGAGGGACTGGACTTGCTGCTGCGACCGGTGTGGGGGTTCCACAGCCGCTAGCCGCACTCTTCCCGCTAACAGGAGCGCACTCTGGGGTGCGCTTTTTTTTGCCTGTACTATGCTGGAAATAGTCTATAAAAATATACTGGAGAGTCTAATGCGGCTGCCTGTCGTGCTGTGCGCTTTTTTCTTGAGTTACACGGGTGAAGCTTATGCCGGTTGTTTTGATGCGGTGCAGGTTGGCGACCCCGGTTTTGTGGTGATTGAAAAGTGTGGTGAACCACAACGTCGTGAGCGTGAGGAGCGCTCGCGTACCACTTCGATTGAGGTGCTGCGTGGTAGCGATGTGGGTCGACAGCAGCCGCTACAACCTCTGCTGTTGGAGCGTTGGTATTACGACAGCAGTCTCAATGCTGCCACCGTGATACAGCTGGAGGACGGTGGGGTGGCGAAGAAGGGGCGCCTGATCCGGGAGGAGTAGTTTTGGTTACCCCTTTATCAGGATATGTAACACAGCTACGGCAACGAGTTATTTTGTTCTGCCCTTTTCAGCCTAACAGTGTCTCCTTAAAGCTCCCCCTGCTTCCTTCGCTTTTCTCCTCCTCTCTTCGATATTCTCGGCGAACCGGCTAATGCCCTGATGACTTGTTTGATGCTGGTGCTAAAGTCATAGTATGCGGGTAGTAATTATTAATATAAAAAAGAGGATAAGGGAGTTGAGATGGCTCAGGTAAAGCGTCTGGTGCTGGATATCTTAAAACCGCATCAGCCCAATGTTCTTGAATTCAGTCGGGTGCTGGCCGAGCAGGGTCACCACCGGGTGAAGTTGACGGTACTGGAGATGGACGATAAGACTGAGACCCTGCAGGTGGAGATTGAGGGGGAAGATATCGACTTTGGCCGTATTCAGTCAGCCATCAGTGAGTTCGGTGCCTCGTTGCACAGCATAGATGAGGTCGAGGTTGAGGGGACTGAGCCGGTGGTGCCTGAGAGTGAGCCGGTAGAGTGACAGTTGAGCCGCGATGCCGATAGCAAGCCCTGAACAGCGCCACCTGTGGCTTCAACTCAAGCAGTCACGCGGCATTATCCGACGCTATTTTGTGGTCAATGGTTTCGATGGTGCGCTGACCATGCTGGGACTCGTTACCGGTTTCCACCTTAGCGGCAGTATAGAGCTGAATGTCATCATCGGGGCCTGTCTCGGGGCGACGATTGCCCTGGGTATTAGCGGTTTGACCAGCGCTTATCTTAGTGAGGCGGCAGAGCGTCGGCGTTCGCTCGCCGAGCTGGAGGAGGCAATGGTCACCGATCTCTCGCGTAGCGCGCCAGCCAGTGCGGCCAGATTAGTACCGTTGTTTATCGCCCTGGTAAACGGCGCTGCACCGGTTCTTCTCGCACTGATTATTATCACCCCACTCTGGCTGGCACAGGCCGGCATTGCCCTGCCACTTGCACCGCTGCCGATGGCCATCGTTACCGCCTTTCTGTGCATTTTCGGTCTTGGTGTCTTTCTCGGACGCATCGGCGGTACCCCGTGGCTCTGGAGTGGCATCAAGGCGTTGCTGATTGCCGGGATTACGGTACTGATTATTCGGATTTTTGATAACTGATGCCGGACAAGCCACAGCCGTCTGCGGTTAACTGGCACTGCCTTGATGCGCATGAGGTCATTGCCCGTCTTGACAGTGATGCAAGCGTCGGGCTAAGCACGGCGGAGGCTGATGCACGCCTGCTGCGCTACGGGCCGAATGCCCTGGACGAGGGGCGCCGACGTTCATTGCTGGCGCTGTTTTTTAAGCAGTTTGCTGATTTTATGATCCTGGTGCTGGTTGCCGCGGCACTGGTATCGGGCATTATTGGCGAGCCGCAGGATACCATTGCCATTATGGTGATCCTTATCTTGAATGCGCTCATCGGATCGGTGCAGGAGTATCGTGCCGAGCGCGCGGTGGCGGC
>JBFFJV010000387.1:0-2353 GCA_041555695.1 Thiohalomonadaceae bacterium
CCGCTCCTACAGGTGTTAGTCGTTGCCCGATATCGCAGGAGCGGCCTCTGGCCGCGAATCAATGTGTATCAGGAGCCCAACACCCCGAACCAGAACCCGGTGTTCTTATCCAGAAACTCGTCATAACGCATGTAGTGCGAGCCATCACAGCTGAAATTGAGGCCGATCATGCCGTTGATCACATTAAGTGAACCGGCGCGCAGGTAGACGTTCTCATCGGCAAAGCGCAACTGCTTGAACACCTCGAATACCTCGGCCACCTGCTCCGGCGGCACGATGGCGCGAGGGTGATAGGGGCGATGCGGGTAGGCGAGGCAGATATCCGGGTCGGTGAGATCATCGATACTGAGAAGGCGATAGACGAAGGGGTCGTCCACATGCCAAATGGTGGCGCGGTTGCTGGAGAAGTGGAATTTGCCGTGGTAGACGCCGTGCTCCAGCATCAGCTCGTTCATAACCGAGAGTACAGCATCTATCTGCTGATCCATCAGGCTGTCGATGCGCTGTTGCAGGAAGACGCCGCCACGAATCGCCGGATCGCCCTTTATCTGACGCCAGTCTTCCGACTCCTGATAGAGATTTTCGGTGTGTGGCAGCTCGCGCAGGTCAAAGTCGGCACCGAGGAAGCCTGACAGCTCCCCCGTTTCGTCCCGGATCACCTGTACCGCGGTGAGTGAGGGGCGTTTTTTGTTGCGGCTAATGTAGGCGTCGGAGAGTTTGAAGTCGGTTTCGCCAACAATGCCCTGCAAATAGGGGCGTTGCATGCGCTCGCGGGCGAAGTGACTCGCGTCGATACCGTGCTGGGTAATGTTTGCGGTGATCTGGTGGCCCGCTGCATCCAGCACATAGAGGTGTTTACAGTAGGAGAGGTGGGGCAGTGCCTCGGTGAGAACTGACTCCAGTTTTTGACGGCTATCCATCACCCTGGAACAGAGCCCGGACAGGCGATGCATCGCCTCCCCCAACAGTTCGCTCAGCATCTGGCGCTGCAGGCGTACACTCTCTTTCAGGTTGGGACTACTCACGTGCTTGATCTCTACCGTAGGAAACTAACGATTATAAGGGATATTGTTTGATAGGAGTGGCAAGCGGCGCTAATCATGGTCGGATTTTTTCTCGGGTTTCACCGCATAGCGATCCAGTGCCTTGAGCGCCGTGGCCGAGCCCCAGACAAAGAGTACAGCGAGGATGATGAGTAGCCAGTACAGTTCCATTGCTTAGCGGGAGAGCGCGACCCGACCGCTGGTGTCGAAGGGCATATCAAAACTGCCGATCAGCTTGTGTCCGCTACGCGCATCAAGTTTGCCACTAAGGCTGTAGTTAAGTGGCTGGCCGCCCTGCAGCAGGCTGTAGAGGCCGCTACCCAACTCCATAAAATTAAGTGTGATCGGCAGGGAGATGGTGCTTTTCTGCTGCTGTGCCAGGTTACCCAGTGCCTGTGTATTGCCACTGGCCCAGCGTTTACCGTTAACCTTGAAGTCGTAGTTGAGCCGATTTAGCGCAAGGCTGAAGGCATTGGGGTTATGTACCGCCAGTTTCAGTGTGAGTGTTGCGCTGGTGAAGTTGAGTTTCTCAAGGCTCAGGTTTTGCAGTGACAGTTCGGGCAGGCGAGGCAGGGGCAGTGTGCCCCGGGTGGTTACCGGGTAGCGTAGTTTGCCCAGTAGCGGCACGTTGATGAGCAGACCGGTTGTTAGCTCGTAGGGGATTTGCTGCTTACCCTTAAGGGCGGCAATGCCCTGATAGAGCTCCTGAAAGGAGATACTCAGTGGTAATTCGATACGACTGCTGGCGGAGGCCGCCAGTCGCATCTGTTTGCCCTGTTTACCGGTGACGAAACTCTGGTCGGCCAGCTTGAGATCGTAGTCCAGGCCCGCCAGTTGAATAGCGATCGGGTTGGGGTTGTCTACCTGGATCCCAAAGGCCATGTTAACCCGTTTGAAGTCGAGACGGGTCAGGCGCTGGTCTGCCACACTGACTTTGGGTTTCTGGTTCTCCAGGGCATCTTTAATCTCTATCGGGGTGCAGCCTGACAGGCCAATGAGAAGCAGTGTAGAGACAAGCGGTATGGAGAGGCGCATTGAGTAGAATAGCCTGTAGTGTGAGTGAATGAACTACTCAGTCAGGGAGCGGGCATCCTCAATGAGTTGTCCCGCCTTTTCTGTCTTGTCGATGATCACACCGGCCTCATCCATGAGGTTATCGACCTTATCCTTTGCCATGTCGTATTTAGCACCGGCCCTGGAATAGGCATGTTTGGCGATATCCTGCAGGTAGTAACCGTAAGCCGCGTTGAGTATCACAACAATGATGGCAATTTTAACCATCTTCTTCACCAGCGCCATAATCAGGAACA
>JBFFJV010000388.1:0-2338 GCA_041555695.1 Thiohalomonadaceae bacterium
CAAGGAGCGGGGCTGGCGGCCGCTGGGCCTGGAGCCGTCACAGCATGCGGCCGAGTATGCCCGCGGGCTAGGGCTTGAGATCGAACAGTGTTTTCTTGAGCGCGACACTATCGAGCACTACCGGGGTAGATTCGATGTGGTTAATCTCTCCAAGGTACTTGAGCATGTGCCGCAGCCGGCGACGATACTGGAGCTGGCTGCCAGTACCCTGAGGCCCGGCGGCATCATATGCCTGGTGGTCCCCAACGACTACAACCCCTTACAACTTGCGCTACGCGATGGTTGCGATTACGACCCGTGGTGGGTAGCACCGCCGCACCATATCAACTACTTCAATCCTGACTCGCTGTCAGGGCTGGTGGAGCGTTGCGGCTTCGAGGTACTGGTGGTCGAGACCACCTTTCCCATTGACCTGTTCCTGCTGATGGGGGAGAACTACGTGGCTGACGGCAGCCTTGGACGCGCCTGCCACGCCAAACGTAAGGCCCTGGAGTTGAATCTTGAGCGGGCGGGGCGCTCTGATCTGAAACAGGCCTTATATCAAAGCTTCGCTGAACATGGGCTGGGGCGAGAGGTGGTGCTTTATGCTCGCCTCCCCGCATGACATGACCTCTGTTTACGCGATTTTTCATCTTAATCTGGCATTCTCCTCTATCGCAGAAGAGAAGCGTGCTGAGGTGATAGAGCGTTGTTATGTGCCGCTGCTGGATCTTGTGGAGTTTCACGCCTTACCTATTGGTATTGAACTTACTGGTTGGACTCTTCTACAGATCGAAAGTATCAATCCCTCATGGGTGCGACGATTCAAGAAACTCCTATCTGAGAAGCGTTGCGAACTGATAGGGAGCGGTTATACCCAGATGATAGGGCCGCTGGTGCCCTATGAGGTCAACCTCTGGAACCAGCGTCTTGGTCTGGAGTGCTATGAGGAGATTTTGCAGGTATGTCCACGTCTTGCCCTGGTCAATGAAATGGCCTTTTCATCCGGGATGGTGGAGGTGTATCACACGTCCGGTTATGCCGGGATAGTGATGGACCGCGACAATATAATACTGGCGTTACAAACGGATGAGGCGGGCAGGCAGCCACCAAACATGGCACAAGGCTGCAGTGGCACGGAAATACCGGTGCTGTGGTCCGACACCGTGATGTTCCAGAAGCTCCAGCGCTATGCCCATGGTGATATTTCATTTGCGGACTATTGCGACTACTTTGCCAAGCGTCTGGCCACCGCTCAGGTGCTGCCGCTGTATAGCAACGATGCGGAAATATTTAACTATCGTCCTGGACGCTTCGCCGAAGAGGCCCTCCTGCATCAGGATAACGAATGGCAACGCGTGGCAGAACTGTTTGTCACATTGCCTGAGCAATACCCATTGCGGTGGGTACTACCGTCAGAGGCGATCCTGATTCAGGATGATGCGGAGAAGCTCACTAACAGTTCAAGGCTGACCTCTTCATTTCAGCCTATACCAGTTAAAAAACAGGCCAAATACAACATCAGTCGCTGGGCGGTAAGTGGACGTGACGACCTCAGGATGAACACTCTGTGTCACCGTATCTATCATGCGCTCAGGCATTCTGAGGATAAGGCCTCCTGGCGCCGCCTGTGTGAGTTGTGGGCCAGTGATTTACGCACTCATATCGGTGAACAGCGCTGGGAACTCAGTCAGCAGGCGCTTCAAAAGTTGTGTACTGATCTGGGGGTTTCCTCTACGACTGACAACAGAACGTTTATCATTAATCCTGAGCGCGATCACGAAGCACTGGGATTTATGGTGAGAACAGAGAATGAAGGTACTGCACTCGTCGTAGAACATGCAACGGTAAAATTGGTACTCAATCTACGCCGGGGCCTGTGTATCGAGCGACTGGCATTCAAAAAACATGATTTCGAGCCGGTATTGGGAACTCTGCCACAGGGATATTTCTCCGCGATAGAGTTGGCTGCTGATTACTACAGTGGTGCTCTTGTTATGGAGATGCCTAAGGTACACAAGCGGCTTACGGATCTGGAATGGGTGAATCCGGAGTTCAGTGTCGTCGCTAATACACTGCTCATAAGCTCCCTGTTAGAAACACCATTCGGTAATATCAGAAAATCGATTCAGCTCGACCCTGATGCTGAGTCAGTGAGCTTGCACATAGCGCTAGAGAATTGGACCGCGCAACATGAGGTGGTTCGCTTAAATGCCGCTACGCTGTTAGAAGCATGGCAAAAAGATGTCGTGGTGGAGAGCCGCAGTGGCGGTCCTGAGTCAGAGAACTTTCCACTAGAAGGGGAAATTGACCATGGACATCCAGCATCCACGGTTGTCAGTTGCACGACTGGGTTGTG
>JBFFJV010000389.1:0-2336 GCA_041555695.1 Thiohalomonadaceae bacterium
CCTGCGCCGGGACCTGCGTGTCTCTTATCGCGCTGAGGTAGAGAAACCGCTAAAGGAGATCTTCTCCGGTCGTGAACTCGAAGGGGTACGTGGCCGCTTCGATGCCATTCACACTGAACTGCGACCACGCCGCCTGTTTGTGGCCACCCATATGCATGCCGGTGATGGCAACGTGCACACCAATATCCCGGTGCACTCCAATGATTATGTGATGCTGCACGAGGCCGAGAAGGTGGTGCAGCGCATTATGGCGCTGGCCAGTTCACTGGGTGGGGTGATCTCCGGCGAGCATGGCATTGGTATTACCAAGATGGAGTTTCTCTCTCCTGAGGTGGTCGAGGCATTTACCGAATACAAAAAGAGAGTCGATCCGGCAGAGCGCTTTAATCGTGGCAAGCTGCTGGCGGGCTCTGGTCTGGCCAACGCCTACACCCCATCGCTACGCCTGATGCAACAGGAGGCGTTGATCCTCGAGGCGAGTGAACTGGGTGAACTGAACGATATGGTCAAGGACTGCCTGCGTTGCGGTAAGTGCAAGAGCGTCTGTACCACCCATGTACCACGGGCTAATCTGCTCTACTCGCCGCGCAATAAAATCCTTGGCACAGGCCTCATCGTCGAGGCCTTCCTCTATGAGGAGCAGACCCGACGCGGTATCTCGGTGCGCCATTTTGATGAGATGAACGATGTGGCGGATCACTGTACCGTCTGTCATCGCTGCCTCAAGCCCTGTCCGGTAAACATCGACTTTGGTGATGTTACGGTGCGTATGCGTAATGTGCTGCGCCTGCATGGACAGAAGCGTTCGCGCATCGGCACCCGTGTGGCGATGGCTTTCCTTAATATCACCGACCCGTCGACCATTAAGCTGATGCGCAAGGCGATGATTCAATGGGGTTACGCCGGTCAACGCCTCGGCCATCGTCTGGCCAAACGTCTGGGGTTGTTGCGCGACAAGCGCCGCCCGAAAGGGACCACCGGTGAGATGAAGGTGAAGGAGCAGGTGATCAATTTTGTGAAGCGGCCACTGCCCAGGGGGCTGCCGAGCCAGACCACCCGCGCGATGCTGGGGCTGGAGGATGACAAGGTGATCCCGATACTGCGCGACCCGCAGGGCAGTGTCGATGAGCAGGAGGCCGTGTTCTACTTCCCCGGCTG
Organism: Thiohalomonadaceae bacterium; assembly: GCA_041555695.1. Classification (GTDB taxonomy): domain Bacteria; phylum Pseudomonadota; class Gammaproteobacteria; order Thiohalomonadales; family Thiohalomonadaceae; genus JAPHSX01. Next base: position 1,159 of record JBFFJV010000389.1, read on the forward strand.
TGGTTCCGAGCGACTGTTCAGTGAGGTGGGTCTGGCGACTCTGGCAATGCTCTATAAGAGTGGTGCGCAGACGGTACTGCCTCCCGGTTATCTCTGCTGCGGTTACCCGCAAAGTGCCGGTGGTGATGATGTGACCGGTAAGCGGATCTCCACCGATAATCAGGTGCTGTTCCATCGTGTGGCTAATACCTTGAACTATATGGATATTAAGACGGTGATTGTCTCCTGCGGCACCTGTATGGATCAGCTGCTGAAGTATCAGTTTGAGGCGATCTTCCCCGGCTGCCGTCTGCTCGATATTCACGAGTACCTGCTGGAGAAGGGAATGAAGCTCGATGGGGTAGAGGGCCAGCAATACCTCTACCACGACCCCTGCCACAGTCCGATGAAACACCACAATCCGGTGAAGGTCGCCTCCACCCTGATGGGCCAGGCGGTCCCCCTCTCGGATCGCTGTTGTGGTGAGGCGGGTACCTTTGCGGTCTCGCGCCCGGATATTGCCACCCAGGTTCGCTTCCGTAAGGAGCAGGAGTTGCGCAAGGGGATCGAGGCGTTGCCAGTTGAGGCGAAGCTTATGTCCGGGGATGCAGAGCAGTCAGCTACGCCAGGAGGCAGCACGCCGGTTATGTCCATGGAAGGACTGTATGCAGGCGCGCCAGGAGGCAGCGCGCCGGTTATGTCCATGGATGGACGGTATTCAGGCACGCCAGGAGACAGCGCGCCGGTAAAGGTGCTTACCTCCTGCCCTGCATGCCAGCAGGGGCTGTCGCGCTATGCCAATACCACGGGTATTGATACTGACTATATTGTGGTGGAGATGGCCCGCCAGCTGCACGGTGAGCAGTGGCAGGTAGATTTTATTAATGAGGTAAAGCAGGGTGGTGTAGAGCGGGTGCTGCTGTAGTCGCCGTTATTGCTGCGGCTAACCGCCTAGACTCTGTCAGGGCATGAAGCTGATGCTTGCTCTTGATTTTTCCGCCTCTGGCGCCATTGATAACTTGATTATTCGATGAGCAGGGATAACCCGAACGGGTGCAATAATCTCCCTGTACCCTTATGATTAACTACCACCGTAGGGGCTATTGGTCCCGTATTTTTCTCGGTATGGCTTTTCTGGGCAGAATAGCCCGGCAGAATCTCGTAATTTGGAGCGAAATTCATGGATTTGGCAACACTTA
>JBFFJV010000390.1:0-2326 GCA_041555695.1 Thiohalomonadaceae bacterium
ATCCTTGGTCTCAACAATGGCCTGTACCGAACGGCGCAGTTCACTGCCAAAGAACTCCAGACAGACGGTGCGACTAGACTTCGGCATGCGATGCAGAATAAACACCGCCGAGGTAATGATGCCATCGCAACCCTCTTTTTGAATCCCCGGCAGGCCTCCGAGGAATTTATTGGTGACGTCCTTCCCGAGGCCCCGTTTACGCAGGTGCTCACCGGGGATCTGCAACAACTCCGGCTCACCCTGCAGGGTTTTGCCATCAAGACCAAAGCGGCTGACACGAAACTCTGCCTGCGCCACCTCGTGAATCTTGCCCAGATTGTGGTTAAGGCGTTCCACCTCCAGCCACTCACCATCCGGCATCACCATGCGCCAGGAGGCCAGATTGTCCAGCGTGGTGCCCCACATTACCGCCTTCTTGCCACCGGCATTCATCGCGATATTGCCGCCGATGCAGGAGGCATCCTGCGAGGTGGGGTCCACCGCAAAGACAAAGCCGGCCGCCTCGGCCTGCTCCGAGACACGTCGGGTGACCACACCCACGCCCACCTCTATGGTCGAGACCGAATGCACAACACCCGGTAGCTGTCGCGGTGCTACCGCCGACATCTGCTCCAGTTTCTCGGTGTTGATCACCACGCTGTCCGCATCCAGCGGTATCGCACCACCGGTATAACCGGTACCGCCGCCTCGCGGAATAATGGTCAGCTCCAGCTCGATGCAGGCCCGTACCACCTCGGCCACCTCGGCCTCGGACTCCGGCGTGATCACCACAAACGGATACTCCACCCGCCAGTCAGAGGCGTCGGTGACATGACTGACGCGGGCCAGTCCATCGAACTGGATATTATCCTTACGGGTGATCCTGGCCAGCCGCTGCGCCGCTTCATGACGTTTATCTTTTACACAGGGCAACCAGCGCTCGAACTTCTCCACCGCTTTGCGGCTGGCAGAGGCCAGCTGTAGCGCCTGAGGATTATTCTCCGCACGTAACTCAATCTGATCCAGTCGATGATGCAGGGCATGCACCAGTGAATCCCAGCGCTTGCGGTTCTCGATCAGGTCATCCTGGATAAAGGGATTGCGTGTGATCACCCACATATCACCCAGCACCTCGAACAACATACGCGCCGAGCGGCCGGTGACACGTTCACCACGCAGGGTATTAAGTACCTGCCACATCTCCTCACCGAGGAAACGGATCACGATCTCACGATCGGAAAAAGAGGTGTAATTGTAGGGGATCTCGCGGATGCGGACCGGGGTATGACTACTCATTGAGGGCCGTGTGTCGTGATGCGAAAAGGTCGCATAGTGTAGCACGGGGAAGTCGAAATGCTGAAGAGGAGCAGGAGATCGGGGATCGGGTTTTAACCCACAAATATTTAATACGTTAAGGATACGACAGAGGATTTACGACTGATGACTTACCACTTGCAGTCATATTTTCCTGCAGAAGCGAAAACGGGGCCCGAAGGCCCCGTTTCCTGGTACTAAGCGATTCGAGAATCGATTAGAACTTTACGCGCAGACCTGCAGCGATACCGGCGTCATCACCAGCGGTGGTGTCGGTGTCCATTGCAACGTAAGCAACGTGAGCAGAGGTGCTCTTGCTGAAGCTGTGAACCATACCGAGGCTCATGTAGGTCGGGGTAGCTGCACCAGCGGTATCCCACTCGCTCTGGCCATAGGCAGCAGCAAAGGTGTTAGCACCAGCGGTGTAGGTACCGTTGAGGTACATCCAGTCCTGAGTAGCAGTACCCATTTCCACGCTCTCGATCTGGAGGGCAGCGGTCATGGCACCAGCGGCGTACTTAACACCAACCTTCATTGCGCTGTCGTCACCGGTCTCAGTGCTAGAAGCAACAGGAGTGGTTACTGCACCGGTTTTGGTGTCAGCAGTAGCGGTCAGGATGTTGGCGCTGTATGCAGTCTTGGTACCCAGGTCGCTGGTATCCATGTAGGCAAAAGCCAGCTCAACAGGACCAACAGGAACGTTAACTGCCAGGCTGAAGGCGTGGTCGCCAGAGGTGTCGTTACCGCTAGCGGTAGCAGCGTCGTCAGCAGCATCGTCGATTACGATAGCAGCTACAACTTTAGCCATGCCGAACTTGTTGGCATAGGCGATTGCGTTACCAACGTAGCCGTTGTGCAGGTCTGACATACCGTAGTTACCACGGGCCTGGGCAGAGGTAGCCAGGAAGGGGTCCCACTTAACGGTGGCTGATTTGTAGGGAGAGTTCATAGTACCAACGAGAACGGTACCGAAACCGCCGCTCAGACCAACGTAGGCGTCACGCTGCTTGATATCGCCGCCATCAACGTTGAC
>JBFFJV010000391.1:0-2275 GCA_041555695.1 Thiohalomonadaceae bacterium
AGCGAAGCTGGCCCCGAAGGGGTGAAGCCGAAGGCTGAATAATCCTGCCGCCCCAGCCATATTAGTAGTGCGTTTTCGGTATTAAAATCGTAAAACGAAGACTGGTTGCAGGATGAGAACCGAAAGGTTCGACCCGAGCGGATAGCGTGGGAACAGCGAAGCTGGCCCCGAAGGGGTGAAGCCGAAGGCTGAATAATCCTGCCGCCCCAGCTATATTCCAAAACAGCGGCCGCATTTTACGGCCCGCGTCTGTTAAGGGGTTTTCAAGTGTCGGACATGATGGTCTTTGCGGGAAATGCCAACCCACAGTTGGCACAGGAGATCGCATCCTACCTTGATATGCCTCTGGGCAAGATCATCGTCGGTAAATTTAGCGATGCCGAAGTGATGGTCGAGATTCTGGAGAATGTGCGTGGTAAGCATATCTTCATCATCCAGCCTACCTGTGCACCCACCAATGACAACCTGATGGAACTGATGGTGATGGCAGATGCAGCGCGCCGCTCATCAGCCCGTACCGTTACCGCGGTTATCCCCTACTTCGGTTATGCCCGCCAGGATCGCCGTCCACGCTCGGCAAGGGTTGGTCTTACCGCCAAGGTCGTTGCCAACATGCTTACCGGTGTCGGCATCGATCGACTGATGACCGTGGATCTGCACGCCGATCAGATACAGGGCTTTTTCGATATCCCGCTGGATAACGTCTACGCCTCACCGATTCTGCTGGGCGATATCTGGCGCCAGAAGAGCCAGGGCGACGACATTATGGTGGTCTCGCCCGATGTGGGCGGTGTAGTACGTGTCCGAGCCCTGGCCAAGCGACTGGATGATGCGGATCTGGCGATCATCGACAAGCGTCGCCCCAAGGCCAATGTGGCGCAGGTGATGCACATTATCGGTGATGTAGAGGGACGCAGCTGCATCCTTATCGATGACCTGGTCGATACCGCCGGTACCCTGTGCCAGGCTGCCAACGCCCTGAAAGAGCACGGCGCCGCCAAGGTGAAGGCCTATATCACCCACCCGGTGCTATCCGGCCCGGCGGTGGACAATATTGAGAACTCGCAGCTGGATGAGCTGGTTGTTACCAACACCATCCCGCTTAGCCCCGCGGCCCAGGCATGCAATCGCATCCGTGTGGTCTCGCTGGCTGAGATGCTGGCTGAAACTATTCGCCGCATCAATAACGACGAATCGGTTAGTTCACTTTACATGGACTAACGCCGCGTAAGCGGCAACAGAATTAAGGCCTGTAGCCTTATAGGAAACCGTCACCTGGTCGCGGATGACGGTGAATAGACCACCTTCGGGTGGTTTGTTCGTCTTTATCAGGGTGCCACAAATGGGGTGCCCTTTGAAAACTGGAGAAACACAATGAGCAATGTAGACTTCACCCTGAGTGCCGAAGTCCGTACTGACATGGGGAAAGGTGCGAGCCGCCGCCTGCGTCACGCGAACAAGGTACCAGCCATCGTATACGGTGCCGGCAAAGAGCCTGTGAGCATTACCCTTGAGCACCACAAGCTGATGCACAACCTCGAAAACGAGGCCTTCTATTCGCACATCCTCACCATCGATGTTGCTGGCAAGAAAGAGAAAGCCGTACTGAAGGACCTGCAGCGTCACCCGGCCAAGCCCGTTGTCCTGCATGCCGACTTCCTGCGCGTCTCTGAGACCGAGAAGCTGAAGATGAACGTGCCGCTGCACTTCATTAACGAAGAAGAGGCCCCTGGCGTGAAGGCCGGTGGTGTACTGACTCACAACCTCACCGAGGTTGAGGTTCTCTGTCTGCCGGGCAACCTGCCGGAGTACCTGGAAGTTGATATGGCTGGCGTGGAGATGGAGCAGATCATTCACCTCACCAACATCAACCTGCCCGAAGGTGTCGAGCTGGTAGAACTGACCCACGGCGAAGGCCACGACCAGGCGATTGCTGCGATCCACAAGACCCGCGCGTCTAAAGATGCTGATGCCGCAGGTGCAGAAGGCGAGGCTGAGGGCGAAGGCGAATAATCGCCCTCTCCTAAACGCTCGCTTAGAGAACCGGCGTTGTCGTCGCGTATTCAGCTTATCGTTGGTCTGGGAAATCCCGGCCAGCAGTATGAGAAGACGCGACACAACGCCGGTTTTTGGTTTGTAGACGCCATCGCCCGTAGCCACGGCATCTCCCTGAAGAGTGACAACAAGTTTCACGGTGAGGTGGGCAAGGGACACATTGATGGCAATGAGGTCTGGCTGTTAAAACCCATGACCTTCATGAATAAGAGTGGCCAGG
>JBFFJV010000392.1:0-2256 GCA_041555695.1 Thiohalomonadaceae bacterium
CTATTTCTTGCTTTTCGGAGCGACTGCTTTGAGCCGTATAGCGGCTGTTAGCCATGCTCCACCACAATGACCGCCCCTGGCCGTTTTCTGACTATGACCACACCAACCTTAAGTTTCTGCTATCGGGCCTTTACCACCCTCACCTGTCGTCTCTTAAGCATCAATAGTGGAGCAAGTAAAACCATATCGGCATCGCTGCATAACCATTAGCGAAGTACATCTTCCATTCACTATCGCAATGCAATTATTCAACATTTAACTTCCCGGTCAGATTTACAACTCTTGCTGTGACATACATGGTCAACACCACTGCTGCCGCAAAAAGATACAGGCCAAAGCGCATCTCCACACTGGCGATGGCCCCCAGTTTCACTGCGACCACCAGCACGGCGACAACGAATACATCGAGCATTGACCACTTTCCGTAGAGGTGCATCCAGTGTAGATATCGCCCCATCTCATCGACCTTACTGTCTTTAGCCGTTAGCAGTTTATGCAATACGCCTATTTTCAGCATCGGCAGCAGGATGCTGAAGCCTGAGATCACGATAAAGAGAAAGATCTGACCGTCTTTTAACAGCTGCAAGGTGCCACTTAATACAGAAAAGGTGTTTTCTATTAGTACAAATTTATTCAGGGTAATAATGGGGGATACTAGCCCGCCGACTAGCAACAATAGCGTTAGTCCGAGAAGTAACCTGAGACGGTTAGCTTCGCCCGGGTACCTGCTGGCAAGTGTAGTTTCTGTCACTGTATCAAATTATTATTTTCGCTCGAAACTCAGGAATGAGCAGGCATGGCCATTCTTCTCATCAATGGGGTGTTCCTCCCTTGCCGTCTCATGCCACTCTCCCATGTCGAATTCAGGAAACCAGGCATCGCCCTCGAATGCCCCATGCACCTGGGTAACATAAAGGCGATCAGCGCGTGGCAACATTTGCTCATAGAAGCTGGCGCCGCCGATAATCATCACCTCTTCAGCATCCGCTGCTGCCTGTAATGCTTCGTCGATAGAGTAGACAACCACCGCACCTTCGGCCTGATAGTTTTTATCACGGGTGACAACGATGTTGGTTCGTTCGGGCAACGGGCGTCCACCGAAGGAGTCGAAGGTCTTGCGCCCCATGATGATCGGTTTACCGAGGGTGTGGCGGCGGAACCATTTCATGTCGGCCGGGAGTTTCCACGGCAGGCGGTTTTCGATACCGATGAGGCGGTTATCATCCATCGCCCAAATGAGAGAAATAATCATGCTTTAATGTTGCTGCCCCTGCTGCTGTGCGTGCATCTCCGTGCCGTCATAGCCATGTTCAACAGTCCCATGCTTTTTATTGTAGTGGGCCACGTACCACCCGGGCAATTCAAAGGCTCGGTCATAGAGATGCTCTGCCACACTCAATGACTGTGCCTCTGTAATATCGAGTTTTTCCATCACGCCGAATTTCTTAACTGCCCCCTTCATTACCGACTGATCTTTATGCGGTTGATTCAACCAGGAGGTGACTGCCGCAACAAAGTCCTTCTTCTCAGGGTGAGCCTGAAGGTAATGGTGCCATACGGCATACATAGGGGGAGCCGCCTTTTTCTCCCCCCCCTGGCCATCAACTACGTGGCATGCCATGCACTGCCCCTCAAGTACCTGCTTGCCATCGGCCAGTACAGCGGATGAACCAAGCAGCAGTGCCACGATTAAAGTTTTTTTCATTGTTATCTCACTCCATGTATTAAACGGCAACAGGTGCCTTGATTGACGGGTGGCTCTGGTAGCCAACCAGTTCAAAATCATCGATAGTAAAGCCGAAGATATCCTTCACCTCGGGATTGATCTTCATCTGCGGCAGCGCGAAGGTGCTGCGCGACAGCTGCTCGCGAGTCTGCTCCAGGTGGTTGGAGTAGAGGTGGGCATCGCCCAGGGTGTGTACAAAGTCGCCCGGCTCCAGGCCGCAGACCTGTGCGATCATCATCGTCAGCAGCGCATAAGAGGCAATATTGAAAGGTACGCCAAGGAAGATATCGGCACTGCGTTGGTAGAGTTGGCAGGAAAGTTTTCCATCAGCTACATAAAATTGAAAAAAGGCATGGCAGGGGGGAAGGGCAGCTTTTCCATTGGCTACATTCTCCGCAAAAGATTTAGATGAATCTGGTAAGACACTGGGGTTCCAGGCAGCTACTAACATGCGGCGGCTATCCGGATTATTCTTTAAAGTAGCAATTAGATCCTTAATCTGATCGATGCCGTCGTTATTCCAGTTTCTC
>JBFFJV010000393.1:0-2250 GCA_041555695.1 Thiohalomonadaceae bacterium
CCCCCATCTGACGGGTACGCAACATATGCAGTTCACGCACACCGCCGACACTCATCACCTCCTGGCGGATCAACTCGACGCGCTCCGGATCAAGGGCGGTATCCACCAGTTCGTGCAGGCTCTCCCAGACCAGATCCCAGCCGATCTTCGCCACCATCGCGCCGACGATAACGGCGGCTATCGCATCCAGATAATCAAGACCGGCCATGGTGCCACCAACCCCGATCATCACCACGATGGAGGATACGGCATCAGAGCGGCTATGCCAGGCATTGGCCCGCAGCATGTTGGATTTAAGTTTTCTCGCCAGATGCATGGTGTAGTGGTAGATCCACTCCTTGGAGACCACCGAGACACCCGCGATCACCAGCGCCCAAATCCCCGGTTGCGACAGCTCCTCTGGGTGAAACAGTCGCTCAATGGCATCCCAGGCGATACCCCCGGCCACTACAATCAATGCAATACCCAGGGCGACGGTAGCCAGGGTCTCGAATCGACCATGACCGTAGGGGTGAGCCTCATCAGCATCCTTACTACCGTGCTTCGCCGCGAACAGCACCATGAAATCAGTGGCCAGGTCCGATAGTGAGTGCACACCATCGGCGATCAATGCCTGAGAGTTGGCCACATAACCGACGCCTATTTTAAACACCCCGAGAGTCAGGTCGAGCGCCGAACCAACCAGGGTAACCCAGCGGATCTCTTTGTAGCGGCTATCGGTGCTCGCGGGGAGTTCGTGATGGTGATGGTGATGACCGCTCATATTTCTCTCTTGTTCTCAGCCTTCGCCAACTTCTATCAACAGGGTGATCTCGCCATCATCCTCGCGGGTCTCCAGCACCTTGTGACCATTAATACGGCACCAGGCGGGGATATCGTTGAGTACGCCATGGTCGGTGCATACCACCTCCAGCGTATCACCGGGCTTAAGCCCCGCCACCTTGTCCTGGGTGCGGATCACCGGCATCGGGCAAAGCAGGCGGCGGGCATTGAGTTCATATTTCATACTCAGATCATCCACTCTTTCTTCACATCCATCGGTGCCAGCGGTGCCACCTCCAGGGTGCGTACCTCACCGGCGGGGAAGTGGATCTCCACCGTTACTATCTCAGCGGTCTTGCCCTGGCTGTAGCGCCCGGCGATTTGCGCGATCAGCTCAAAATCGTCCTCGGTCGGCTCACCATCAATCAGCACCAGCGGCCCCGGGTGGGAAACAGTATAGAGGTGGATAAACTGCTTTTTGTAACCGCTAAGGAAGTTATTCTCCCCATCCTCGCGGCTGACGATCAATTTATAGTGTGGGGCAGGGCGGATGTGGCGGCCCACCTTGAGCAGCATAATGTCATCCATCTCATACTCACGGCTGCCGCGCCCCTTCCACAGATCCACCAGCTTGCGCGAATAGACCTCGTCGGTGAGAAAACAGCAGCCACCGGCAGGGGAGGCGTAATCCTCAAAACCGAACTCCTTCGCCAGCGCCATCTGCGGCTTGCGATTACGGCCAGAGAAATCGTAAAGCTTCTCCCGGTCTACCCAGCCCTCTCGCTCCGGCAGGGTAGGGGGGAGGTTCTTGCCACAGAGCGGGCGCAGCAACCGATCCTCCGCCCCCGAATCACGCGCCACCACTGGCATAGTGTCCTTGCGCTGCGACATGGGTCGCTGGCCGATCACCTCACCGGTAATAATGAAGTCGAAACCGTTCTGCTCCGCCCACTCCACCGCCTTGTGCACCATGAAGATCTTGTAGTCGAGGCAGGGGTTCATATTCGCCCCGTAGCCATGCTTGGGATTGAGCAGCACATCCTTATACTCTTCGACGATGTCGATGATGTGCAGCTTGATCCCCAGCTGCTCCGCCGACCACAGCGCATTGTTGCGCTTCGGTTTGGCCTTGTCCTTCTTGCGAATGGCGTGGGTATGCCCCTCCACACAGAAGCCGGTGAAGAAGTTGATCCCCTCCACGTGAATGCCCTGTTCGAGCATTACCTTGGCGGCAAGAAGGGAGTCGAGGCCGCCAGAGATAAGGGCGACTGCTTTGCGTTGCTGGGTCATGCGGATATCTATTCAATTAAGCGAGGGGGTAATTTTAACGCAATTTGACCACAAAGGGGGGTATCAACTCATCATCCTTTATATAGGCGGCCTGTTAACCTCTCCCCTCTCCAAGCTATAATGGCCGACTTTCGGACTGAACAAGAAAAGGCCACACCTTGAGCACAACGACTTCTCCCGATCCCTCTACCTTTCAGG
>JBFFJV010000394.1:0-2193 GCA_041555695.1 Thiohalomonadaceae bacterium
ACTCGGGATGAAACACCAACAGTGTATAACCCGTTGCGCCGATCAAGGCACCGATAGCGGCAAAACCTGCAAAGAACCGCTTTCTGAACGCATTGGATTCCATCAGGTAACTACACAGGGGTAGCCACCACAGCCAGAGGAAGTGCGAAAAAAAATGAAACAAGAGCGCATAGCTACGTGCGCCCTCTGCGCTTCCTGCTTCGAGCTCCTGCCACACACGCCCTTCGACACCCTGCTGTATACCAAAAAAAACAGGCACCAGGGCAAGCATCAGAACAGGGTACGGTCGCTGCCAGTTACATCGTAGCGCATAGATCCCCGTGGTGAGTAAAATGATGGATGTCGAATAGCTTACTGTCGCTGAGAGGCACATCAATGAAGCATGCCACGTTTAAATAACGCTGAACACCATTTTCCAGACATTACGGCCTGGAACATTACATCCTAATATCAGAACCATTAGTAAAACATCGTTTTTCTACGACCGATGAGCTACCATTTCATCACGACCCTGAGTGGATGAAAGAACTCGCTACTGAAGAGCCACAGCCTCATACCACAGAGCGCCGTCATCATCGTACCATCCGGATTTCCGATGTACACCTCGGCACATCAAGCTCCATGGCTGAACAGTTGTGTGACTTCTTAAAATATAATAGTTGTGACACGCTTGACCTGGTCGGCGACATTATTGATGGCTGGGGTATAAAAAAACGCCTCTATTGGCCGCAGCAACATATCAACGTAGTACGACGCATCCTGACACGCGCAAAGAGAGGGACCAAAATCGTCTAGATTACGGGTAACCACAATGAATTCTTGCGCCGCTACCCGGGCATGACGTTCGGCAACATTCATCTGGGCGATGAATACATCCACCACGCCGCCGACGGGAAACAATACTGGGTTGTGCACAGTGATGCATTTGATGCCATGGTATTCAAGAAGAAGTGGCTGGCAGCTATAGGAGACATCGCCTACGAGTCCCTGTTCAAGGTTAATGTCTGGCTTAACCGTGCACGCAGCGCCTTCGGCATGAGGCACTGGTCACTCTCTTCTTACCTGAAGAACAAGGTCAGAAATGCATTCAGTATCATCGCTAAGTATGAGACCACACTCGCCCGTGAGTGTATCAGGCGCGAGCTTAATAGCGTAATTTGTGGACACCTTCACCAACCAGTAATAAAAGAAATTGATGGTGTACACTACGGCAACAGTGGAGACTGGGTTGAATCCTGCAGTGCAATGGTTGAAGATATACAGGGTCAATTGAAGATGCTCCCGTGGCACAGGCTGGCACCGAGCAGTACAGACTCAGCTTACATGGAGTCTGAAATAGCCACATAGTAACAAAGAGTTAGCACGCTGCTCTGTTCCCATCAGCGCTACCCACAATCCATCCCCAGTCAGCACGATGTCACGTGTCTACTTCCCCCCTCGCGCAAGCCTCTTTGTCCTTGAAATTAACTTCCGCATTTAACCTAAGCCGCTCATTAGTACTCTACCTTTTTTCCTATAGAAAACATCTATATTCGATACAGATGTATTCTGTACTACAGGAAAATAAGCAACTGCCTCTCCTGTATTTTTATAATTGATGTTCTATAAATTAGTCGTGATATAGCGTAACCATAGATTCTGGCGCAACAGCCAGATGCCCAATAAGGAGTATCCTCATGAAGAGCAAACAACTTATGCTGTTCCTGCTGACAGCCGGTATCGCCACCTCGACTATGCTCAATGCCTCACAAATCTATATCTTTGAAGAGCTCGATAGCAACCGTAATGGTGCTATCAGCATGGACGAGGCCATGATACGGCAGGATCTGGTAGATAACTTTGCCGAGATAGACCGTGACGGCGACAACTCGTTGTCGGTTGATGAATACAGTGACTATATGAATAAGGGAGTGCCACCAGAGGATGTGGAAATTCCGGAGCCCGGTGCAGCGCCTGTAATGTAAAGCAGCCATTTGGCTGACGAGCTATAAGGGGTCAGTCCCCTTATAGCTTATGTTCATGCCTGCTTACTTTTGTGGATTGATATCACTTTAACTAAAGGAGAATTCTATATTAACGTAGTCTGTGATGTGAGCCGGTTTTAGATTATATGAACCCCGGAGTGCATAGTTTATTTACTGTAAGTGCATGCCGTTCAAGTATTGATTATCTGCTCTATAACCTCTTGAAAAT
>JBFFJV010000395.1:0-2191 GCA_041555695.1 Thiohalomonadaceae bacterium
ATAGGTTTCCCATGATATTTTCGTCTTTAGATCTGGCCCCCGAACTGCAGCAAGCCCTCGATGCCTGCGGTTACACCCAAATGACAGCGATACAGGAACTGGCAATTATCCCTGCAAGACGCGGCAAAGACATACTGGCCAACGCGCAAACCGGCACCGGGAAAACCGCCGCCTTTGCCCTGCCCGTGCTTCAGCAGTTGCTCAACGCCCCCAGGCCAGTGCAGCCGGGTAGCCCGCGCGCCCTCATCCTCACGCCAACCCGCGAGCTGGCAGAACAGCTGACAGAGACCATCGGCCGCTACGCCCAGTTCACACCGCTTAAGGTTACCGCCCTATACGGCGGTGCAAAAATCAGCGCGCAGGAGAAGAAGCTCAAGACCGGTAGTGACCTCATCGTCGCCACCCCCGGACGCCTGCTGGAGCTGCTGGAGATGAATAGCATCAACCTCGGCCATGTCGAGTTTGTGGTACTGGATGAAGCCGACCGCATGCTCGACATGGGTTTTATCACCGATGTAAAGACGCTGCTGAAACATACCCCCGAAAAGCGCCAGACCCTGCTCTTCTCCGCCACCATGTCACAGCCGGTCAAAGCACTGGCACACAAAATACTGAGAAATCACGAGGTGATTAGCGTCGCCAGACAGAACGCCATTGCAGACGGCATCGACCATGTGGTCTATCCCGTAGAAGAGCGCCGCAAGGCCGAGCTGTTTGTCGACCTGATCGACCACCACAACTGGTTCAAGGTACTGGTATTTACCAGCACCAAGGCACAGGCCGACGCACTGATGAAAGACCTCAAACTGGTCAACATTAAAACGGCGCTGTGTCACGGCGATAAAAGCCAGGGCTCTCGCCGCCGCGCCATTGCCGACTTCAAGGCCGATAAGGTACAGGTACTCATTGCCACCGAGGTCGCCGCCCGCGGACTCGATATTCAGGGCTTGGAACACGTGGTCAACTTCAACCTCCCCTACCTGGCCGAAGACTACATTCACCGCATAGGCCGCACCGCACGCGCCGGCAAAAAAGGGCAGGCCATCTCCTTTGTCAGCCGTGAAGAGGAACGAGCACTGCGCAATATTGAACGCCTGATCGGTGAGCCGATCAAACGCATCACAATGAAGGGTTACGAAGTCGGCAACCGGGATACCCTGCTTAAAGCCAGAACACGGCCGGCCCGCAGCAACAAGGCCAGTCAAACTCGGATTAAGGACAATAAACGCGGTAGCAAAAAACCTGGAGAGAAAAGGAAGAAATAGGGGGGCCAGGGTTCAACCACAACCAACAATAGAAAGAATGGTCTTTCCAGCGCCACTGGTCGCACTGAACATTATCGCCCGGTGGATATGCAACAGCATATCCATCAGGGTACTATTTCCAGGATACCCTGCGAACAAGCCCGACGTTTACCACACTTGCATGCCAACTCGAATTAAGAGCATTCATGAAAATCAACAATAATGCAGTAATTTTTAACGCCAGCGTGTTTCAGGCCATGGCGGACGATATTCAAAGCGGACGTGATTTCATTGTCGTCTGTCGCAACAAACGTTATCCAATCAAAGAAAGGGCAAACAATCAGTTTGATGCCATGTTGCTTGAAGAAAACCTGCAACAGGCACCCGTCTACACCATTGCTGACCCATCAGAGAAAGACGCATCAGAGTGGCTGGGTGTAAGGCAGCCAGATATGAGTGGCTATGTTTTATTCAAGGCCGGCGTATCCACACGAGAGTATGTGCCACTGGATGTTGAATTAAAGACATTTAATAATGCCTTTGACTTCATCAAGGATACGGTCACCGTTACTTTAATACTGGCTGTGATAGGTGCTATTATTTATGCCGCAATTTTTGGCACCAAAGAGGCGTACAACACCCTGCTAGAGAAGCTGGGAACAAATGGACTCTTCAGCATAACGATGCTTATTGCCATTATTGGTATCATCACGCATGGGGCACGAAAATCAAACCGGGTGTCTATTGATACAGCGGGCTCAGTTGCCTTCTTGATACTTGCCTTCCTCGTAGGGAATGTATTGATATACCTGTTCGGCTAGCCATCAATTATCATCACACCACTTGATCTCACACCATAAAAAAGGGACAGCATCAAAGGCGCATCATTCTCAACACCAGCACTCGATCTCATCCTCTCATACGCCAGGCATTCCAGGCCTTATGTA
>JBFFJV010000396.1:0-2188 GCA_041555695.1 Thiohalomonadaceae bacterium
CCACCCTCACCCTGCTACGTGACTGTGTACTGGAGGGCGAGAGCGATAAAGCAACAAGCGACACGGTAAAAACCAGAATTAACGACACCCTGCTGTTTCTGGAACAGATCACCGGCTGGTATGAACAGATCCGCAAACTCGACCCCAAGACCCTGAGCAAGCTAATGAAGCTGGGCAGCAAGATTCAGAATCTGCTGGGTAAATAGTTCAAAAATTTGCCCACTTATTTCTGTCTATACAGAAATTACCGACAAAAGGAGAAGCGCATGAATATTCTACTCACCGGGGCCAGCGGTTTTATCGGCTCGCATCTGCTGCGCACACTCACTGCGGCAGGCCATCGGGTGAGCGCCTGTGTACATCATCCTGATAATGCCCACAGCCTCGCCTGCGACTTCAGCCGTGACCACAACGAGGAAATCTGGCTACCACGTCTCTCCGGCATTGATGTGGTGATCAACGCCGTCGGTATTATTCGCGAAACTCGTAAGCAGCATTTTGACGCCCTGCACCGCGATTCACCCATTGCGCTGTTCCGTGCAGCTGAAAAAAGTGGCGTAAAAAAGATCATTCAAATCTCCGCCCTCGGTGCCGATGAGCAGGCGCACAGCCAGTACCACCTGAGCAAACGTGCTGCCGATGAGCTACTGGCTTCGCTCAATATAGACTGGACCATCCTGCGACCCTCCATCGTCTATGGCGCGGGGGCCAAAAGTACCGCGCTGTTTCGTGCCATGGCGGCGCTGCCGATCACCCCGCTGGTGGCCGATGGAAAACAGCTAATTCAACCTGTCCATGTGGATGATTTGAGTCGTGTTGTGTTGCAGGCGGTGGAGGGTGAAGCGCTAAACCATAAACATCTCGACCTGGTTGGCCCTAAGCCCGTCACCCTATGTGACTATCTTGCTGCGCAACGCCAATGGCTGGATGGCGGGGCGTTACGCACACTCTCCATCCCCTATCCCCTCTCTCTTCGACTGGCAGCGATTGGAGGATTCCTTGGCACCACACCTATAGATAAAGAAGCGGTAGAGATGTTGCAGCGTGGCAACACTTCAGATATCTCACCGCTGCTCGGGGCCTGCGGTTTTACCCCGCGTAGTCTCGATGAGTCGTTACGCGCCACGCCCGCCACCGATGCCGACCGTTGGCATGCACGGCTCTATTTCCTCGCACCGTTATTAAGAGTCACCCTCGCACTGTTGTGGATCTATACCGCCATCACCTCGGCCTTTCTCTACCCGGTTGAACAGAGCGTCGCCCTGCTACAACAGGTGGGTATTGGTGACTCTTTCGCCCCTTACTTTCTCTACGGCGCGGCGGCACTCGATTTTGCACTAGGGATGGCCCTGTTACTGCGCTATCACATCACGTCTGTGGCGCTAATACAGGTCGCCAGCATCCTCGGTTATACAGCAATCATCAGCTTCGCCCTGCCGGAGTTCTGGCTGCACCCCTACGGCCCTGTCACTAAGAACATTCCACTCATCATCGCCACCCTGATGATGCTGCAACTGGAGAGACGCTAATGGACTACCCGACACTTAAGAGCCTGCATATCCTCAGCTCCATCCTGCTGTTCGGCACCGGCCTGGGCAGTGCCTTCTATAAATATTTTACCGACCGCAGCGGCAACCTTGCCGCTATCGCCATCACCAATAGACTGGTGGTTCTGGCCGACTGGATCTTCACTACCCCCACCGTGATTATCCAGCCCGTTACCGGTTTTCTGCTGCTGCACACCCTGGGCTTCGACTGGGGTGCTACGTGGATCGTGGCAACACTGATCCTCTACGCCATCGCCGGTGGTTGCTGGCTGCCGGTGGTGTGGCTGCAGATCCGCATGCGCGAGCTCAGCAACCACGCCCTGGCCAATAACGAGCCACTGCCACCGCTCTACCAGCGCTATCGCCGCCTCTGGTTCTGGCTCGGCGTGCCCGCCTTTAACGCCATGGTCATTATCGTGCTGTTAATGGTCTTTAAACCGATACTCTAGGGAGAAAGAAGATGAAAGCACTATTTAAACAGGCCCTCGGCGAGCAGTGGTCACAACTCCACCCCACGGTACGCCGTCACTACGACCTCAAGCCCGGCGAAGAACTGCTGCTGCGCGGCGAGATGAGCGAGGTGTTCCACAGCCTGTGGGTGAAACCCTTTATCCTCTTCGGGCGGCTGTTCGGCGCACTGG
>JBFFJV010000397.1:0-2173 GCA_041555695.1 Thiohalomonadaceae bacterium
GCGGCGGGTGTGCGCCGCGTCGAGGCGGTGGCGGGTGCCCGTGGATTGAAGTGGCTAGAGCAGGGCGAGCAGCAACTTGCCGCCATCGGTTCGCTGGTCAAGGGGAGTCGTGACGACACCCTGGACAAGGTGCAGTCACTGGCCGAGCGTAACCGCAAGTTGGAAAAAGAGCTGGATGCCCTGAAGGCAAAGCTCGCCTCCTCGCAGGGTTCCGATCTGGCAGAGCAGGCGGTTGAGATCGGTGGCATTCAGGTGCTGGCCGCCAACCTTGAGGGGGCCGACCCCAAATCACTGCGTGATACGGTGGATCAGCTGAAGAACAAACTCGGCACTGCGGCCGTGGTGCTGGCTGCCGTGAGTGGTAGTAAGATCTCCCTGACTGCCGGAGTCACCAAAGACGCTACCGATCGCCTTAAGGCCGGTGATCTATTAAAGATGGTTGCCGAACAGGTCGGCGGTAAGGGCGGTGGCCGTCCCGACATGGCCCAGGGTGGTGGTAGTGAGCCGGAAAAGCTGGATGCAGCGCTTAATTCGGTTGGTGAGTGGGTACGCGGGCAGTTAGAGGCATGATCTCAGTCGTTTTTTGCGATTTCGCCGCAAAATCCCTTTAAATTCAGCGCATTTTAGTGTTTAATCAGCGCCCTTTAAATCCTGAGCAGATATGGCACTCATAGTTCACAAATATGGCGGCACCTCGGTTGGTAGCGTAGAGCGCATCGAGAATGTTGCACGTAAGATTAAAGCGTTTCGCGATCTCGGCGATGACGTGGTTGTCGTCGTCTCGGCGATGAGCGGTGAGACCAATCGCCTGCTCGGGCTGGCCAACGAGATCAGCACCGACCTGGATCCGCGTGAGACCGATGTGCTGCTCTCCACCGGCGAGCAGGTTACCATCGCACTGTTATCGATGGCCTTGAAGAAGCTGGGTTGCGATGCCCGCTCGTACACCGGTGCCCAGGTTCACATCCTCACGGACAGTGCCCACAATAAGGCGCGCATCCTCGATATTGATGAGAAGAAGATGCGTGCGGATCTTGATGCGGGGCGTGTGGTCGTAGTGGCCGGATTCCAGGGCGCTGATGAGCACGGTAATATTACCACCCTGGGGCGTGGCGGTTCTGATACCACGGCTGTTGCCCTGGCCGCGGCTCTAAAGGCCGATGAGTGCCAGATTTACACCGATGTCGATGGCGTTTACACCACCGACCCGCGAGTGGTGCCCGAGGCGCGCCGTCTCGACCGTATCACCTTCGAAGAGATGCTGGAGATGGCCAGTCTAGGCTCCAAGGTGTTGCAGATCCGCTCGGTAGAATTTGCAGGTAAATATAATGTTCCGCTACGGGTGCTATCCTCCTTTGAGGGGAAGGAAGGTCCCGGTACACTGATTACTTACGAGGAAGATGGGATGGAAGAAGCGCAGATTTCCGGTATCGCGTTTAACCGTGACGAGGCCAAGCTGACCATTCAGGGCGTGCCCGATCAGCCGGGCGTCGCCTATAGCATCCTCGGCCCCATCGGTGAGGCCAACATTGAGATCGACATGATCGTGCAGAACGTGGCCGCCGATGACACCACCGACTTTACCTTCACCGTACACCGTAATGACTTCGACAAGGCCCTCGCCGTGCTGCAAAAGACCGCCGATGAATTGGGTGCTCGTGAAGTTATCGGGGATGACAAGATCGTCAAAATTTCTCTCGTTGGTGTCGGCATGCGTTCGCATGCCGGTATTGCCAGCACCATGTTTGGGGCCCTCGCCAAAGAGGGCATCAATATTCGCATGATCTCCACCTCGGAGATCAAGGTATCGGTGGTGGTGGACGAGAAGTATCTGGAGCTGGGCGTCCGCGCCCTGCACAGCGCCTTCAATCTGGATGAGGCACCGGTCGCGCCATAATCAATGGCGGCGGTTGATTTTACCGTCAGACGACCCAACAATGATTCACAGGAGCGGTGACAGCGATGTCCATTCCCCCCTGTGAATGTGTTTCTTTAGGCTTCCCCCGTGACTTACAGGTCACCGGTGTAGTTGCCGCAACATTATGGATTGTATAGGAGAAGTAAGATGCTTATTTTAACCCGCCGCGTGGGTGAGACCCTGGTAATTGGTGATGACGTAACCGTGACCGTTCTGGGTATCAAAGGTAACCAGGTGCGCATCGGCGTAAACGCC
>JBFFJV010000398.1:0-2168 GCA_041555695.1 Thiohalomonadaceae bacterium
AATACCTGCTCTCGGGTGTAGATGGTTTTCAGGTCATGCAATACATTCAATGTGGTCATCGTTGCACCCACATCGATAACGGCGATGGTTTTGTCCAGTCCGTGGTCGGGCATCTGCTCCTTGAGCATCGTAAAGGCGTTTTCCATTGCATAGGCCTCTACATCGATAACCTGTGCCTTCAGACCAGCTATCTCAATAGCATCGACCCGCACCTCAACATTCTCGCTGCGCGAGGCGGCAAGCATCACATCGTACTGCTCCGGGTCATCAGCTGAAGGGCCAACCACCTCAAAATCGAGATTCACCTCTTCAAGCGGGTAGGGGATGTACTGATCCGCCTCCAGCATAATCTGGCTTTCCATCTCGTCGTCCGAGAGGTTGGCCGGCATGGAGATCACCTTGGTGATGACGGCAGAACCCGCCACCGCTGCAGCAGCATGGCGAGCCTTGGTACCCGAGCGCTTCACAGCCCGTTTGATTGCCTCACCCACGGCATCCACATCAGAAATGTTTTTCTCAATGACGGAATTCGGCGGCAGCGGCTCTACTGCGTAGCTTTCCACACGGTAACGATCACCGGACTTGCTCAATTCCAGCAGCTTTACAGCCGTGGTACTGATATCAAGTCCGAGTATGATGGGCTTTTTCCTTCCCAGGAGTGCTGATAACGAAGCCATTTTTTCCTTTATATATCCTAGGTTACGTTCATTATCTATTTAATAACATTAAATACCAGTGTCAACTTGCATGTCAACCACTATTTAAACCACTCCAAATAGTCCACTGCTTACAAAACCTTTATACTTGCTCAACCTCTTACTCAGCCATGACAAAGTTCACACTTCCCAACATGAAAATAGCTGCAAAGTTAATAAGATACGGCCTTATCGCCTCCCTGGCCGGTATGATCATTGGTGCACTTGCCGTGCTGGGCACCTATTTCTACCTCACCCCCAGACTCCCTGCGATTGATACTCTGAAAGATGTACAACTGCAGGTACCGCTACGCGTCTACTCTTCTGAGGGGGCACTGATAGCCGAATATGGCGAAATGAAACGGGTTCCTCTGCAGTACGAGCAGTTCCCTCAGGCCATGATACAGGCGGTACTTGCAGCAGAAGACAGCCGCTTCTTTGAGCATCCAGGAGTTGATTACCAGGGCCTGCTTCGCGCAGCGGCCCATCTCATCACCACCGGTCAGCGCGGTCAGGGCGGCAGCACCATCACCATGCAGGTCGCGCGCAACTTCTTCCTTAGCAGAGAGAAGACCTACAGCCGTAAGATCAATGAAATTCTGCTTTCTCTTAAAATTGAACATGAACTCACTAAGCAGGATATCCTCAGCCTCTATCTCAATAAGATCTTTCTAGGCCACCGCTCTTACGGTGTTGCCGCTGCCGCCCAGGTCTACTACGGCAAGGATCTCGACGCACTGTCTCTAGCCCAGTTCGCCATGATTGCAGGCCTGCCGAAGGCCCCGTCAGCCTATAACCCTGTAACCAATCCAGAACGCGCCTTGTTGCGGCGTAACTATGTGCTGCGTCGTATGCAGCAACTGCGATTCATTACCCCTGAGCAGTTCGAGCAGGAGAGCAATACCCCTGTCACAGCAACCCTGCACGGTAAAAATACCGAGGTCGCAGCACCCTATGTTGCCGAAATGGTGCGTGATGAACTACTCGGGCGATACGGCAAAGAGGCCTATACGACAGGCCTGAAGGTCTACACCACACTCAAGGCGCCACTACAGACGGCAGCCAACCTGGCGCTACACAATAATCTCATGGCCTACGAACAACGCCACGGTTTTCGTGGTGCGGAGCAGCATATTCAGCTGAGTGACCAGGCCGCCGCAGAAGAGTGGGCGGCATCCATCAAGGGCATAGGTAGCGTCGGCGGCCTGATACCAGCGCTGGTGATCGGCCTGGCCGAGCAGTCCGCCGTACTCTATCTACAGGATGGCACTCTGCAGCTACTCAACTGGGAGGGCATGCAGTGGGCTCGTCCATATATAGATGACAATACCATGGGACCTGAGCCCAAGAGCACCGCTGACATCCTCAAGGTAGGGGATATTATCCGACTCGACAGGGATTCTGAGGGCAACTGGCAACTGGCACAGCAGCCCAATGTTAGTGGTGCTCTGGTCTCAATCAATCCACAAAATG
>JBFFJV010000399.1:0-2122 GCA_041555695.1 Thiohalomonadaceae bacterium
ACGACTCAACCTTGGACGGCTGTACGACACTCATCAAGACTCCCGGTTGTAGTCCAGTGGCTCCACTCCAGGTCGGTGGCCTTTTCTTTTTGCAATGAGATGAATGAGGTTTGTTCGCGCCCATCGTAGTTGCGGATGTTCACCTCATAGCAGGCGTTCTTGTCATCAAATCGGGTGAATTCTACAAACTGGATGGCGGTTTTACTGTTAAGGGAGACGACTATTAACTTCTTTGCATAACTTTCGTCATTGCTGCTGCATCCGGCTATGATGACCAGGCTAAAGAACATAAAACCCCAATGTCGTAGCTTCATTTTCTTCTCTCCACTTCAGGTATATATGGTTAAGCAACGGTGATGACAGCTCTATATCGATTTTGCCATGATAACGCCCTAAGGTCATGCGATTTGCCCTAATACGAAAGCTGGTATAGAGAACAAGCAACACTAACTCAGATTAAAATAGCTGGTTGATGCGCTAGATTGGCCTGGGGCGATGTTGCCGGGGCCGGCATAGCGGTGATACATTCGAGAGGTCACCGCTTGATACGTAGCAGGGTCCCATACCTATTGGCATGCATGCTGGAGCGCTCCTCTTTATGAACTATACAAAAACGATCAAACTAGTTTTAGCCCTATTCGTGGCTGGTAGTACAACTGCCGGGGTTGCTGGAGATGATCTGGAAGTGAACATCACCAAGCCCCCAGGCTCAATTGCAGCGTGGTACAAACCGGCCAATAAGCGCCAGGTGTGGCTGCATACCATGTTCCGCCTGCGCCGTGAGATGCAGGCGATAAGTGAGTACGCGGCTTATGAGGACAAGGAGCGGCTGGTACGCTGGACAGGAAAGTTTATCGACGATTACAAGAGTATTGGCAAGATGGTGCCTGAGTGGGCTGATGAGCTCGAGGTTGAGCTGGCTGAGGGCCTGCTGCTGTCAGCAAATAAGGGTGATTATCAGGCGGTGGCATCGTCGCAGCAGAAGATCGGACGCTCCTGTATGGGCTGTCATAAGGAGTTTCGTGCGGTGACTGCGGCTCTCTACAGGGGTACTGATTTCAGCACAGTGGTAGTTGAAGACAGTGAGACAATGGAGGAACAGAAATACAAGGATGCGATGACCGGTCTGAGTACGGCGATGAACCGTATAAAGATAGCTATTGATGATGAACGATTTGAAGTCGCCTCATCGGCCTTTGAGTTAATGGGGCATCGGCTGGATGATTTATCAGAGAGCTGCAGTGCATGCCATAAGACCGACCGTCAACGTAACTACCTGCTCGGCAAAGAAAATATGCATGAGGTTGCCAAGCTCGGTGAATTGATTGAGGCGCAAGAGGTAAAGCAGAGTCAGCGTGCGTTAGGTGGCGTCGCCGTTAAGATCTGTGCTACCTGCCACTCTATCCATCGTACCCTCTCAGACCTGCGTGGTTTTATCGATTGATATGGTTTCATTTAGGATTTCGTTGCGGGTTATTAACTGGTCTCATTTATTGTTACACGTCTGGTAAGAAATAAAAGGAAAGGGCTCATGCTTAATGTTCGCGATGTTGATATATATCTTGGTGATGAATTAGCAGTGCAGGATGTGACACTGAACTATAGTGAATTTGATTTAGATACTGATAAGCCACAGGTTGTAACTGCCACGGCATTTTTACCCGATGCAGAAGCATTTACCAATGAAAAGGAATTGATTATTGATTTCAGGGACGGTCGATATGCAAAGGCGATTATCTTTTCTAGCATGCGATTGTGCGATGAAAATCAATGCGAGATGCGGATTGTCGATGCGGCCGGATCGTTAGACGAATTGTTATTAGCTAATCACGAAGTATCGAGTAGTAGCGATGCTAGCGCTGTGGTTAGTTAAGACAAAATACGACATGGACAGGTGAACGATGAAAAAGCTGAAGAATGAAGCGGAACTGGTGAAGAAGGCGATCCTCGAAGGTGTTAAGTATGGTGAGGGGCGTGGTGTGGTTGAATTCGAGGCGACAGACTCAGCGGCAGAAAAGATCGAATACATTTACCGCCTGCTTTGTCACGATAAGGTGATACAGCCGATGCCAGAGGATCAGGTTTCTCAAAAATCGATGAGGCACAAACTGGCTATCTGGGC
>JBFFJV010000400.1:0-2117 GCA_041555695.1 Thiohalomonadaceae bacterium
ACCAGAAGATTATAAGTGTAGTGAATCTTCCCGTACCTCTCCTGGAGCTAGTACACTGCCGCTGTATATCTGTTTGCGGCAGTGGCTGTTTTCATAATTAAGTAACCCTCCCTGGTTAAACATCATTACTGCTTAACGGCGTTAATTTCAGCCTCGTCATTATCAAAGCCTAACTTGTAGCCAAGAGAGACGTGGTGGTAGCGACCGGCAGTGTGATCGTCGTGAATGGCGAAACCGATATTGTAGAGCTGGTCGGTCGCCAGACTGATGTCACCGGCTTGCTCCGAGCTGAGCTTACGTTTCATCACTACGGACCACTTTCCACTATTCAGACCGCCGCTGAATTCAGCACCTTCGCCTCCCGCCATATTGCGTGAGGCAAGTACGTGACCGTTTTCCGTGATCCCCTCTCCGATCTTGTAGCGGACAATATCAAGGTAGTGTCCGGCATCCATTTCAGCCTGAACTTCAGCATCCTCCTTGAGCTTGTCCCAGCCGCCTCGCGGTTTATCGCCACGCCCCTTAATCTCGATTTCTGTACGACTCTCGGGAATGTACTTGGTGACGCCCGTGGCCCAGTTGAGCTTTTCTGCATGGGCATTACCTGCCAGTACATCGGCAGGAGGGGCATCGGGCATCCCTTTCATGTCGTTGTGACAGGTGATCCAGCAACCGGACTCACCAGCAAACTCGATATCATCGGTGGCCAGCATCATCGCCAGTTTGCTGGGGTTGGCCGCATCCATTTTACCGCTCTCAACAAAGGGTAGCGGAACATGCGGGGTATCGTCCCAGAGGAAGCGCATGTAGAGGTAGTCATTGTCATGGGTGGCCTGAACCGATACAGGAATGCTGCCGCGTTTAGCGGAAACAGGCTGTGACTCAATTTTCTCAAGCTCACCGCTGACAATCTTCTGCCCAATATCGGCAGTCTCCTCGCCATGGCAGTCAAAGCAGCGATCACCTGACTTGAGGGGGCGTGCCCCACCGTGGTCACGGCCATTGAGTACCCACTCCATCGATGCCTGGCCAGGGTAGAACACGGTAATTTCGGTAGAGGGAGCCCTGCTCCAGTCAATGCCACTGTCAACGCTACCGCTGGGTGTCGGAGCCGGCGCTGCTGCGACAGTCACAGGCTCGACGGCAGGTGCTACCTCTTCAGTAGCTGCTGTGCTGAGCGGCAGGGGCTCCGGACTTACCGGAGCCACAGTTTCGGTGGTAGCAGCAGGCTTATCTTTGCTCTTGGCCTTGCCCTGCTCGTCAAAGTAGGCTTGCCACTGTGCCGGGACAGGTTTGATAAATGAAGGGTCCAGTTTCTCCAGACGTTCGAGATCTGCATCAGTGAGCTGATCATGAACCTTCTTATGGGCAATACCCTTATGGCAGTCAATACAGGTTTGTCCCTTCTTCATTGCGTTAAAGTGCTGTTTACGTGCACGGGGTTTCTGATTTTCCGGATTCATTGACCCGAAGTCGTGACAGTTGCGGCACTCACGAGAATCGGTGCTCTTCATCGTTTTCCAGACACGTTTGGCCAGCGTCAGACGTTTTTCATTGAACTTTTCTGGCGTGTCGATGCTTCCCATAGCCTTATGGAATAGCTCGCCGCTGGCCTGGATCTTACGGACAACTTTATGTGTCCAGTCCTTGGGTACATGACAATCGGAGCAGGCGGCCTGTACACCGCTACGATTGGAAAAATGGATGGTGCTTTTGTATTCCTTGTATACGTTGTCATTCATTTCGTGACAGGAAATACAAAAACCCATGGTATTTGTTGCTTCCATACCTGTGTTGAATCCGCCCCATAGAATAACACCTAACAGCATGAAAAATAGTGCGGCACCAACGGTTGAACCCAATAGTATCTTCCGCTTCAGTAATAGGCGTATTGTGTTTGTGTTATGTGGCATCTTCATGTTCCTTCTAATACTTATTATTAACTGGTCTTGTCGTAGATAAAATGCGGGCAGAAATAATTCAGCCTACTGCCCGCATTTCAGGTCAACGTAAAACGTTCTCCTTAGGTTACGTGGTCAACACGGTTGTGTACGTTGAATTTTCCGGTGGGTGCATACAGGCCTTTAATACGCGCCTTCTCTTTGAGGGTTTTTGCA
>JBFFJV010000401.1:0-2084 GCA_041555695.1 Thiohalomonadaceae bacterium
CCTTGATGTGGGGGGCGACAAGGCATTGCCCTATTTTCCCATCGTTGAGGACAACCCCTTCCTTGGCTGGCGTGGCATCCGTATCACCCTCGACCACCCCGATATCTTTCTTACCCAGATTCGGGCCATGCTTAAGGCCAACGAGGGTCTGGGAAATCTACAACTATTATTACCGATGATCGCCACACTGGATGAGTTTGCCGATGCCAACGCCTTGATTATTCGTGCCCACGCTGAGCTACTGGAGGAGGGGTACGACCTGCCGCTGCCCCCTGTCGGTGCGATGGTAGAAGTGCCCTCGATTATCTATCAAATTGATCAGCTGGCGGCGCGTGCCGATTTTCTCTCCATCGGCAGCAATGACCTGACCCAGTATCTGCTGGCGGTTGACAGAAACAATCCCCGTGTGGCCGATCTCTATGATGCACTCCACCCCTCGGTGCTGCTCGCTGTTAAGGCGGTGATCGACGGGGCGAAAAGGCAGAAGACTCCGGTCAGTATCTGTGGCGAGATGGCCGGTGACCCGATGGCGGCGCTGCTAATGCTGGGTCTGGGGGTGGACAGCCTCAGCATGGCCTCCTCCAGTTTGCCGCGCATCAAGTGTGTGATCCGCAGCTTTAGCCGCCGCCGTGCACGGAACCTGTTAAAAAAAGCGCTGGAGTCCGATAATCCGCAGACCATTCGCCGCGAACTGGGGCGCGCCCTGGAAAAAGCCGGTCTGGGTGGTCTGGTACGTGCGGGGAAATAGGCTGGGCCAGACTCTTATTCTTAGCTATTGATTTAAGCCAAAATTCACCCCATTTCTACCCTTCTTCTTACCACCATACAAAAGATAAATAATGGAATTTAAAGACTACCTGCGCATCCTCGCCGCCAAGGACGGTTCCGACCTCTACTTAAGCACCGGAGCCCCTCCCGCCGCCAAGTTTCACGGCATGCTGAAACCACTGGAGAAGGAGCCGATGCCCCCTGGGCGCGTGCTGGAGATCGCTGAGTCGATTATGAACGAGGATCAGTGCAACGAATTCGCCCATGAACTGGAGATGAATCTGGCGATATCTGAATCGGGTATCGGTCGTTTTCGTATTAATATCTTCCGCCAGCGCAATGAGGTCTCGATGGTGGTGCGTAACATTAAGACCGAGATCCCAAATATGAAGGATCTGGATCTACCACCGATACTCTCCGAGGTGATTATGTCCAAGCGTGGGCTGCTGCTGTTTGTCGGTGGCACCGGTTCAGGCAAATCGACCTCTCTGGCGGCACTCATCGATCACCGCAACAGTAATGCGCCGGCCGGCGGCCATATCATCACTATCGAAGACCCGATTGAGTTTGTTCATCCGCACAAGCGTTGTATCGTCAATCAGCGCGAGGTCGGGGTCGACACCCAGAGCTTTGAAAAGGCGCTGAAAAACACTCTGCGCCAGGCCCCCGATGTGATCCTGATCGGTGAGATCCGTGACCGCGAAACCATGGAGCACGCCCTCGCCTTTGCAGAGACTGGTCACCTGGCGATCTCCACCCTGCACGCCAATAACGCCAACCAGGCGCTGGATCGTATTATCAACTTCTTCCCCGAGGAGCGTCGCCCGCAACTGTTGCAGGACATCTCTTCAAACATACGTGCCTTTGTCTCGCAACGTCTGGTGGTTACTACCGATGGTAAACGCAAGGCGGCGGTAGAGGTATTACTCGGCTCACCGACCATACAGGAGTTGATCAAGCGTGGTGATTTCGCGCAGATCAAGGAGGTGATGGAAAAGTCTGAAATGCTAGGCATGCAGACCTTTGATGGGGCGATGTTCAAGCTCTACAAGGCAGGCCATATCGATCTGGAAGAGGCATTGAAGAACTCAGACTCTCCCAACAATCTGCGCTTGCGCATCTCTCTGTCGGAAAAGGGCGGAGGAGCTGGTGGCGCGGGTGGTAAGTCAGAGGAAGATAAACCGTCGATGAATTTGAGTTTGGAAGTCATGGCTGAACCAGATGAGGAAGAGCCTGAATCATGATTTAGTTAAGCTGGATAAAGGTTTTATGTGATGACAAAAAAAGGCCCCTCATCTGCCGATGAGGGGCCTTTC
>JBFFJV010000402.1:0-2079 GCA_041555695.1 Thiohalomonadaceae bacterium
AGCGCATTGTGCTCTACTGCATCGAGCAGATTCAGCAGGAGCGTAATGGACGCAATGTGCCGACCGTGATGCTGTACGGTCGTGTGGTAGAATATGTCAATATCACTGAGCGAATGAAGAAGCTGGTGGAAGTGTTTTATAGGGATATATAATGCAGTGACTAGTCAGCAACACCACACCCAATACAGTAAGGTTTGTTTGGGCCATCTATAAACCTGCAGAGTAAAGGTCATGGGTAGAGAGGGCATCTTAATAGAGCAACCACCAGAGCAGCCCGTCGATGTTGCCCGCTGGGCCGCCGATGATGAATTTGGAGTCTACCCGGAAGGTGCCCGTGATAAATCCTTGCTCCACAGCCCCGACCCAGCACCCTTCCCTTTTTTAGTTCCGAACCACCGTTATCTTTTTAAACACTCGATTGAACGCTATCCAGAACAGTATTGGGCTGAGGTTATCGCCTACCGCACGGGGTGTCTGTTAGGTGTACAGGTGCCGCCGGCGTTTGTAGCATTTGATTCGGATACGGGAGTTTGTGGATCACTGATTGAGTGGTTTCTGAATTACCCTGATGAGCCAGAGGAGCGGTATGTTCCGGGCGGTGACATCATGATTAATTTGATTGAAGACTATGACCGGAAAAAAGGTACACAGCATAATTTTAGCTCTGTAGCGCTTTTCCATAAGTTATTAAGGAATGTATGGTCTATCGATACTGATTGGAAAAACTATTGGTGTGACATGCTGTTATTTGATGCGCTAATTGGTAACACAGACAGGCACCAGGATAATTGGGGCTTACTCTGGGGGCATGATGCCTCGGGAAAGCCACGTGTTCGTCCCGCCCCGGTTTTCGATAATGGCACGAGCCTGGGGCATGAAATACTAGAACAAAAGATGAACAAATTTTCAGACCGCGAAAATCTGGAAAGGTACGTTACTCGTGGACACCACCACATGAGGTGGCGGCAGACAGATCCAAAACAACAAGGCCACTCTGAGATGATGGGAACTCTGGTCGATCTCTATCCAGAATTGGAATCAAGGATCGTTAGTCGTTTGAAAGCCTTTGATATGGAGGCATTCACCTCTATGATAAAGGTATTAACGGAATTCGAACTCCCGGCTCCCCTATCAAGCATGCGAGCAGAGTTCGTTATTAAACTGACAGAATTTCGTTATAATGTTCTATGTAAACAGTGGGTTATGAGTTAATGAATTTCATTGAGCACCTTGTTGAACCTGAACGTCTGCTGCTTGTATGGCAAGCGCCTGACGGAAAGGTGCGCGCACGTCTGGAGGTTGGTGAGCTTCTGCGCGAGGGTGAGGAGATCACCTTTCGTTACCTGACGGAGAGTGAGGATTTTGCCCGTGCCTGTGAGCTGGGATTCACTTGCTACCCCGCTTTCCGCAAGACGGATCGTGACTACACCACCAGTGTCATGGATACGTTTATGCGGCGTCTCCCGCCGCGTAAGCGTGGTGATTTTTCCAGGTATCTGGAGCAGTGGCGTCTTACTGCGGAGACTACCCCCAGTGATTTTGCACTACTGGCCTATTCTGGTGCGAAGCTGCCGAATGACGGCTTTTCAGTGGATTGGCCACTTGCTGAAGTCGAGGCACCATGCGAGCTGTTACTTGAGGTTGCTGGTTTCCGCTATCAGGAAGGTGTCGAGATCTCGGATCTTGCTGAGGGGATGAGTGTGCAATTCCAGTTGGAGTCAGAAAATCCATATGATCCACGTGCACTATCTGTTGAGGTTGATGGCCAGCGTATCGGTTACGTTAAGCGTTCGCAACGAGATGCCGTCTTGAGCTGGCTGGAACGTTATGAGGTAGAGGCAGTGATTGAGCGGTTAAACGGTACACCTGATCGCCCTCTTGTGTATTTGTTTTGCCGTATTCGACACTCTGATTCCGGTTTGTCTTCCTTACGAGCTGCCGGATGAGTTCAACATAAAACCTGGGACGAGAACCTAGTTTCCACCAACACTGCCCGGCCACATGCCACCCCCCACTCTCGACAACCTCCCCGATGATGCCTTCGCCAGCCGTAAACGCCTGGCGGGTGATGTCCTCGAA
>JBFFJV010000403.1:0-2062 GCA_041555695.1 Thiohalomonadaceae bacterium
AGGCGGGTCAACTGCTGGCACAGCAGGAGGCGTGGCGCACCGAATCCGAGTTGAAGATTTCACAGGGTGAAGTAGCAATCAAGCGTGCAGAGCTGGTGATGCTGGAGAGTGGTGCGCGTGAGGAGCAGATTACACAGGCTGTCGAACA
This sequence comes from Thiohalomonadaceae bacterium, assembly GCA_041555695.1. Classification (GTDB taxonomy): domain Bacteria; phylum Pseudomonadota; class Gammaproteobacteria; order Thiohalomonadales; family Thiohalomonadaceae; genus JAPHSX01. The sequence goes on from JBFFJV010000403.1 coordinate 149, forward strand.
GCTGCGTAAGGCAGAGGTGCAGGCTGCCCACAGCAGAAAGCAACGCGAGCTGCTGGCCCCGGGGTCGCGCGACGGTTCGGTGCCCGCCCTCGACTACGAGAAAGCTGTAGAGGCGCAGGAGGTGGATGCCGCCGCGGTACGCGTGGCGGCAGCCTCCCTTGCCCTGGTAAAGAGCGGTGCCCAGGCTGAGGAGCTGGCGATCAAACGTGCCGAACTGGCACAGCTGGAGGATCGGCTGGGTTATCTGCGCGCCGAGCTGGAGCGCAGCCGCCTGGTCGCGCCGCTCGCCGGACATATTATTACCGAGCGCCTGGAGCAGAAACTGGGTGCCTTTCTACGTGAGGGCGAACTGTTTGCGGTGATTGAAGATGCCCGTGAGGTGGTGGCTGAGGTGCTGGTGCCGGAGAGTGATATCAGTGAGGTAAAGCTTGGCTCGCAGCTGGAGCTGCGTGTCTTGAGCTATCCGGATCGCGTGTTCCATGCGAAGGTGGAGAAGATCGCCAATATCGTCGAAGACTCCCCTGACTCCCCTTTCGTTAAGGTGGTACGGGTAAGTGCCCGTCTGGATAACCCGCAACAGCTGCTGCGCTCGCGGATGAACGGCTATGCCAAGATTGAAGGGGAGGAGATGCCCCTGGCTCTTGCCTTTAGCCGTATGCTGGTACGCTTCTTTATGATCGAGATGTGGTCATGGGTGCCGTAGAGATGAGTTGATACACGTCGTTATAAAAGAAAAAGGCCAGCCCGGTGGGCTGGCCTTTTTCCGATTGCCTGTTTTTCCAGGGATGTTTAAGGTTTTGGGTTATTGCTCATAAAATCCCAGATGTATTGACTGACGTTGAATTGATCACTCACGTGTACCCCATGCTTGCGGTGCCATTTTTTAGGTGTTGAGCCGGGCCAGGCATGACCATTCCCATTGACGATGAAGTACTCGACTGGCTTCTTACATCTCTGGTAGACCGTATGACGGGTATCGCTGGGTACCATGCTGCTGGTGGTGGCACTGCTGCAACCGTTGAACTGTCGCCAGCGCTCAATGCCATCAAGGGCAGAGGGGAAGTAGTGACTGTCGCCCATACCACCATTCAGCAGAACCCGCTTATCAGCATCGCCGTGGGTGTGCATTAAAGCCACGGGCTGAGCGGGCTTGCAGGCGTTGTAAGTTAGAGGTCCACTGACGGTGGCAATGGCCGCAATCTGATCGGACAATTGGCAGGCCAGATAATAGGTGAACATTGAGCCCTTGGAGAAACCGGCGGCGAAAATACGTTTTTTATCAATACTGTATTTATGTAGCACCTGTGAAAGCAGTTCGCGCACGTAGCCTATATCGTCGACATTATTCTCTTCAGCGTAGCCCTGTGCCGGGGTACTACCTGCATTCCAGGTCTGTTTTTTGCCCCTGCCGGTACCGTCGGCGTAGACGATGATGAAGCCGTTGGCATCGGCAACTTCATTCATTCGGCTGGTCTTGACCATGCCGTTTCCTGTGCCGCCCCCGCCATGGAACATTAGTAGCAGGGGCGCAGGCTTATTACCGTTGATGCTGCGGGGAACATAGAGTTGATAGTGCCGCTCAATGCCGTTGTGATTGAAGGAGCTACCCTGTAGCTCCCCCAGCGAACTGGCAGGGCTTGTGCTTGATGTGTTGCGTTCGTGTCGTGAGGAGGTGCGACGATCCATGACCGATTCATACCGCTCCCTCTCTGCCTGTCGTTTTTCGGCCCGTTTACCCTTGCCGGAGCAGCCAGCAAGTAGCACACCGATGGTGAGAAGAATAAGAAAGTTACGCATGATGGTTTAAGCCCCTTGTGTTGTTACTGTATCCCTATGGCCCCTGAGTGCGGGCCGTTACTCTCTGACAGACTATTTGCCCAACCAGCAGCAGAGCCCACGACCACTGACTCCAAC
>JBFFJV010000404.1:0-2054 GCA_041555695.1 Thiohalomonadaceae bacterium
CACCACCTGTTCGGAGATGCGGTCTGCTTCCTGCTCGTATTTGTCTCCCGGAGCACTGCTCGTCAGTTTGGCCTGAATCCCGTTATGTGCTTTGGCGTGCAAGGATATTCGACCGAAATTGTGCGCAAAGCGAGGTGACGATGTTGTAGCCGAATCTGCTTCGAGGTCTTCAACATTAGCCTGTAGCAATCGCTGCACGGCTTGATTGCCGATAGTGCGCTGCAAGTTTAGGATGGTCCGTACTTCACTGCTTTGGTCAAGATGTGACCTGCCAGGCTTTGCAAAGCTTGCAGATTTCGTTTGCCGTGTTGGCTTGTGTTTCTGTGCGAAGGTGCGCATAGTCAATCTCCTTTCGCTCAATTTGCCTGACGCCTAACGTGATTTAGACGGAATCTATGTTTTCCGTACTAGGCAGATTCTGTCTAGTACAATAAGCATAGAACGCAGATGCTTGTGAAGTGAGGCTGGAATGGTGGGTTGTTGTTCCATTTGTCATTAGTCTGAATATCCCTCTCAACCTTTTGTTTTAATTGACTATAACCCGGTTGCTAGCATGATGGTACTGCTGGTTATCAGCTCTTTATTCCATCGGTCCCACTGCCAGTTCATGTGATTCTTACCCCTGACATGTGCTTTATTTTCGTTCTATACAGAATCTATGTTTAGCGGTACTAGGAAGAATGGGGTGATAAGTTGTTGTGCTGCTGCCATCCATGGCCGCCTTATCCGTGCGGTTACTCTTCGCGTGTGGTGAGACGACGATATTTCGTACCCCGGCACTTCGGGCAGGGTGGAATATGTCCGGTCTTGTGAAAGTGCAGTTGCTCCCCGCAGCCCTTGCACTCCAGGGTGCCGATGCCGACGATTTCGCCGGTGTGCCACTCACCAACGGCGTTGGCCATTTTTTCCAGCTTGTCGAGTTCCAGTTTTGTGTGGTCAACCATCTGGGCGAACATTTCGGCCAGGCTCTGCTCGACCACATCGAGGTCGAAGCGTAGCCAGTCGCGCAGTTCGCTACCCGACTCATTGATGAAGTCGGCGGCATCGTGCAGGTCGCGGCGAACATAACCGGCGACCTCTTCGGCCTCTTCGCGGGTCAGTTCGCCTAACTCGGAGGCCTTTTCCATCGCCGCATCGATGGCGTGCGCGGCTCCCTTGCCTGCCTGTGCCATGGTGGTGCGGGCGCGCTCCAGCATCAGGTTGTATGCAACGGTCAGCTTGCTGTCCAGTCCTGGAATATTTTCATCGCTCATTTTTCTATCCCGTCGTCGTTATTGATGCTTTTAGTGTGGACTATGCTCAAGCCCCTGCCAAGGAGTTAATCCTGTTGTGACAGGGCTTTTTCCAGTTTCCGGTAGAGGGTTCGCTCGCTGATCCCCAGCCTCTGGGCCAGTGAGCGCTTGTCTCCCTGATGACTGGCGAGTGCCCAGCGCAGGTAGTCGTGTTCCAGCTCATGCAGCGGCACCAGTTGGTTATACTGTTGTGTGGCTGTAAAGGCTGGCGGCGTGTCGGCGGGGCAGATGGCTGGAAGGTGCTCGCAATTGATCTCATCCCCATCGGCCAGTAACAGGGCGCGCTCCAGGGTGTTGCGCAGTTCGCGAATATTGCCGGGGTAGCGATAGGCCCTGAGGCAGGCGATGGCCTCCTCGCTGACGTGGATCTGGCGATCGGGGCTGAGCCGCCTTATCAGTGCCTCGACCAGCAGCGGCAGATCATCCAGCCGCTGTTGCAGTGAGGGCAGCTCTATGGGGAAGGCGCTGATGCGGTAGAAGAGGTCGCGCCGAAAGCTGCCATCCTCCACCATCGCCTGCAGCTTGCGGTGGGTGGCGCAGACCAGGCGGAACTCCGCCTGTTGCGGCTCAACGCCGCCGACCCGGCGGAAGGTGCCGGTCTCCAGCAGGCGCAGCAGCTTTACCTGCAGGTTGAGGGGCACATCACCAATCTCATCGAGAAACAGGGTGCCGCCACGCGCCGCCTCCACCAGCCCCTGCTTGCGCGAGTGGGCGCCGGTAAAGGCCCCTTTCTCATGACCGAACAACTCGCTCTCGAACAGG
>JBFFJV010000405.1:0-2021 GCA_041555695.1 Thiohalomonadaceae bacterium
GATATGAACTGTTTATTAACCCGGCTATCGGTATCAGCCTGTTTCCCAATGATGCCGAGGAACCAGAACTACTGCTGGAGCATGCCAGAATCGCCATGGAGCATGCGCGCAAGACCGTGCATGGGGGCTATAGTTTCTATCAGGGTGGAATGCTGGTGCAGGCGAAACATCTTTCCAGTTGATATAATGACTCAAGTTCCGGTTCGCGTCGGCCGATAACCGTAGTTGTACAAGGGGTTATTCCGTGAGACAGTCTCGGTCGTCTTAAACTCTGGCAGGGAGGCTGCGTTATAAACAACAATACCTGATGCGGCGCCGTGGCACGCTGGTCGGGTCTAAGTGGGGGTCTCTCTGCTAGATGAAAAGCTTATTCACAAATAAACACCTCAGCATTAGTGCCAAGATCAATGTTGCTGTGGTCGGTGTCTTCGTTGTGGTGCTGGTGATGGCGCTCTATCACACCGCAGTAAACGAGCGTGAACTGATCCTCACGGTGGTCGAACAGCAGACCAAGGATGCGGCAGACTCCTATTTCGACAGTATCAACACCATGATGCTCACCGGCACCATGGATCAACGCGATATCATTCGCGACAAGGTGCTGTCCCGTCCCAATGTGGTTGAGGCCCGCATTATTCGTGGCAAAAAGGTGAGTGATGTCTACGGTCCGGGCAAGTCATATGAAAATGTTGTCGATGATCTGGACCGACAGGCGATGGCCGGCGAACCGGTACTGGAGGTCAGCGAATCTGATGCGGGGCGCATCCTTACCGTGGTCAACCCGATTCGCGCCAGTAAAGATCACCGTGGCACTAACTGCCTGATATGTCATCAGGTACCTGAAGATACCGTTATCGGTGCAGTACGTATTGGTTACTCCCTGAATGAACTGGATGCCAGGGTCAATAACAACCTGATGGAATCGGCAATCATGCATGTTGTATTGTTTGCCGCTGGTCTGGCGCTTATCGTCTTTTTATTGCGCAAGGTGGTTACCCATCGCATTAATCGTTTACGCCATAGCTTTGAAGAAATTGAGCGTGACTCTGATCTGGCCCATGAGATCGACTGTGTGGAATTGCGCGATGAGATCGGTGATATGGCCAGGGCCTTTGAAAAAATGCTGGGAAAATTCCGCGATAGCATGCGTGATGTCTCCAGTTCCACGCGCCAGCTTACCGAGGCGGCGGGGCGGGTAGCCTCGGTCTCTGAGGAGGCGCTTAGCGGTGTTCTTACGCAGCAGACCGAGACTGATATGGTTGCTACGGCGATGCATGAGATGAATGCCACCGTGCAGGAGGTTGCAACGAACGCGGCGCGTACCGCCGAGGCCTCTAACGAGGCGAAGAGCGAGGCGACTAACGGTGCACTGGTCTCGACTGAGGCACTGGGTGGTATCTCTATGTTGATGATGGAGATTGAGGCGGCCGGTGGGGTGATTCAGAAGCTCGATACCGATAGTGAGAACATCGGCATGGTGCTCGATGTGATTAAGGGGATTGCCGAGCAGACCAACCTGCTGGCTCTCAACGCGGCCATCGAGGCGGCGCGTGCCGGTGAGGCGGGGCGTGGCTTTGCCGTGGTGGCTGATGAGGTGCGCACCCTGGCTTCACGTTCGCAAAAGTCAGCCGAGGAGATCGAGACCATGATCGCCAAGCTGCAGGCCGGTGCACGCGAGGCGGTGCAGGCAATGGAAGGCTCGCGCAAAAAGGCCCAGGAGAGTGAGGAGCAGGTTGAGGCCGCTGCTGAATCACTGGGGATGATCGCCGGTGAGGTCTCTACGATTAATGATATGAACACCCAGATCGCCACCGCCGCGGAGGAGCAGACCGCCGTGGCCGAGGAGATTAACCGTAATATTGCCACTATTACCCAGGTGGCTGATCAGACCGCCGAAGGCGCCCGCTATTCGTCGCAAATCAGTGAGGAAATGGTGCAGCTTGCATCTGATCTTGAGGCCCTGGTGTCACGCTTCCGTATTTAAACCCCGCTCTACTATGATGGTGGCCAGTGTGGTCGCC
>JBFFJV010000406.1:0-2019 GCA_041555695.1 Thiohalomonadaceae bacterium
GCGAAAGTTCCCGCTATCAACCACATGGAGATTCCCTTCTTCATCAATGTCTACCGCCACAGGAATATTGAACTCACCAACCTTTGTACCTCGTACACCAATTGTTTCAAGGTGTTCACCTGATTCGCCATCAAACACCTGAATACGATGTTTATTATTTGACAGGCTACCAGAATCAATGACATAGATACGATTATTCTTGCCGTTAACTTTCACATCTACAGGCCGCTCAAGAACAGCAGCACCACCTATAGCATTAATATACTTCCCTTCTGAGTCATATATAACTACCCGTTTAGCTCCACTATCTGCAACATACACATCACCATTTTCTGCAACATCAATACCAATAGGCATACGAAGCGCACCACCACCAGAATTCCCAAAGACCTTAAATGCCTTGCCTGGTATGTCAAACAACACAACACTACGCTGAACGGTGTCAGTGACATATACCTTACCATTACGCACAGCTACTCCGAAGGGCTTATGAAGACCTCGCGCCTTTTTACCCGAGCCTGTAGCAAAGGCGCGAAATTTATCTTCTGCTGTAAGCTCTTCTACGTTAGCGCTACTAAAGAGGGATCGTTCGAATTGAAACCTCGGTTGCTCAGGCGGTGAAGGAAACAGCAGAACGGTTTCTTTTACCTCTTTTTTGTTTGTTGCGCAGGCACTAATAAAAAGTAAAATAGTTATGATTATTAGTTTGTATGACAAGTGCTGCATAGAATCTCCGTATCGACTCTTAATAATTTATATGAATCTGGCTGATGAATATCATGGCATGTAGCACATTCAATATTTCCATCATACAAACGAATGCCATTATTGAATCCACGGGCACTATCTGGTGACTTAAATCCGGGAGAGTCCACCTTTAGCCCAAGGTAACGAATTGCTACTGGGTGATCATCGTTAAATTTATCGCCTATTACCTTGTTAGAAATATCATGGGCAACATATCCATCATGGCATTTGGCACAACTTGAAATATTATCTGTATCATTTAGCTTCATATGAAGAGAGTAGTCATCAGCACTCATCCAGCCTGATGGACGAAATACAACTCGGTCTACCGCAGACATACCATCATGACATGAGAGGCACAACAGACTTATATCCCCCGGGCGTGAAACTTTTGAATTCAAGGTTGGACTGGAATACAGTTCATAAGAATCGTAATTCGGCTTTATCCTGTTCCAACCTGGGATTTGTCCTGCCCGTTCGGACTCATTCTCCTTATCAGCAGGAATGTGACAGTAAATACAGGCATCACCATAATCACTAAAAGCCACCCCCCCCATCGCCTCCACCCCTGCACGCTCATTGAGCGAAGTCAGGTCATGTTTTGAACCTAATATGTTATTGGCATTCCAAACAGACTTCTCTCCAGCTACGGTTGTTATTGAGGTAACAGAGACGAACAGATACAACCCTAATGCCGCAAAACGGCACAACAGTTGGCGACTAGTGATAGTACGTATATGCAATGAGGTGCCTCATATCGGAGTAACAAACCAATGAATCCTTTCCGTCAGGTATCAACTAGGATTGTTCATTACTGCCAATTATTTTAATTTTTAGACTCCATCCAGTTTGGTATACTATATCAACACTAATAATAATGCCATTTGCCACAACCGGTAACCAATGCCCATGACATCTCACTATTGCACCTCGCGTGGACTGCTGCTGAGTCTACTACTGCTATGCAGCCCGACCCTGTTACCGGCAGCCGAGGCAGCCAGCCCCAACGCCCCACTGCTCTACCATAACTACTGCTCAGTCTGTCATGGTGATCGTGGTAACGGGCGGAGCAAGGCCAATCTGGCACTCAACCCACCACCACGCGACTTCAGTTCACCGGCTTCCAAACGCGAACTGACCCGCGAGCGGATCATCCATGCCATAGCCAAGGGCCGCCCCAACACCGCGATGGTGGGCTGGGACTCACAGCTGAGTGAGGCGGAGATTGCCGCCCTCGCCAGCTACCTGCTGGACAAGTTCATCGACCCTCAC
>JBFFJV010000407.1:0-2010 GCA_041555695.1 Thiohalomonadaceae bacterium
GAGAGTCATCACCAAGATTACTATAAAAACAACCCGGTGCGGTATAACTTCTATCGCTTCAGTTGTGGTCGCGATGACCGGTTGAAGGAGATTTGGGGTGATCGGGTGACGCACTAGATGGCTGCTTTGTCTGTCATTGCGAGCGATAGCGAAGCAATCTTGAACCTCCGTTCATATCACCATAGATTGCTTCGTACCTCGCAATGACGGGCATCGTCGGAGATGGCTTCGTATCTCGCAATGACGGGCGTCGTCGGAGATTGCTTCGTACCTCGCAATGACGAGCATCGTCGGAGATTGCTTCGTACCTCGCAATGACGGGCGTTAGCTGGGGATGGCTTCGTGCCTCGCAATGACAGGACCTCATCCTGAGGTCGCTTTACATTCATTCGCTATGACGGAGTGGTGCGATTGGTAGCAGAACGATCCTTTTAGGCGATGCACAGCCCCGCCTGCCCCAACACTCCCATATCAAGTGCAATAATATCACCTGTCTGAACCGGTACCGGTTTAGCGGCCGCGCCGGTGATGATCCAGTCTCCCTCTTGCAGACGTTCGCCGTTTGCCGCCAGGATGTTTGCCACGGTGATGACAATTTCAGAGAAGTCCTGCGGCACCCGTGGTTGTTCCAGCGTTCTCTCTTCGCGGCCGTTGATGCTCAGGCTCAGGGCAAGTTGTTCGCGGTTAAAGGCATCTGCCGGGAGTCTCTGTTCTGCCAGTACCACGCTGTCATGGAACATATTGCCGGCAAGGATCTCTTCGATGTCATCATCCACACTGCGTGTGGTATCGACCAGTTCGAGTGCTGCAGCGTAGGCGGCGATGGCGGAGTTTGCCTGTTGCGCTGTGGCACCGGCGGGGAGGTCGCTGCCGATCTGTATCGCCACCTCGGGTTCAACCAGCAGTGTGGCGCCGGCGGGGGCCTGGTAGCTGCCGCCCGGTGTGTGGCGATGCGCGGCTGAGAGGAAACCCACCATCGCTGAGGGCAGGCCTACGCGCTGTTGATCAGCAGCCATATTGAAGCCTATCTTCCAGCCCAGACGCTGTTGCTGGCTGGCAACCGTTTGTCGCCACAGTTCAATTTGCCGCTTCATGCCGTGCTGGATCTTAAGGGGGCTGGTGTTCATTGTTATTGTCTCAGGCGAAAAATCCGATTGTATAACATGGCCTCCGTGTGTCGTAGATAAAAACAGCTGGGAGTCATCGGGCACGGTCTATTCTGCTAAAATCCCGTAATTGTCCCGGCCTGTCTGCGGCCATAAAACGCAAATTAAATGATGAGCGGTGTTATGAGTGATTTTGAAGAGAAATTGAAGAGGGCCCGTGCCCAGCTGGAAGGCGGCAAGAGTGATGAGGCCAGGATCGCGCTGCTGGAGATTTTGAAGGAGGACCCCAAAAACCCGACAGCGCTGCTGATGCTGGGCGGTGTCTACTTCTATGAGAAGAAGTATGCCGAGGCGGAGCTGGTCTATGAGCGCCTGATGCAGTCCGAGCCGGGTTCGGGCATGGTCTCGATTGCCCTGTTCAATACCCTGTGGAAGCAGGGCAGACATGCTGATGCGGCGGCTGAGATTCGTCGTTTTATCGCCGAGGCGGATCCGGTGAAAGAGAGAGGCACACTTGAGCAGTATGCCGAGATTAGTAAGGCTATCGCCGAGGGTGCTTACGCGGGGGGTGAGTGATCTTTCATTTCGGGGATAGGCTCGAAACAGCAACAACCTTCTGACCTTGATCCCCTCTCCCTGAGGGAGAGGGGCTATTAAGGTGTATTGATAGCCATTCCCTCTCCTTGCGGGAGAGTGCCAGGGTGAGGGGGGCTTAATGGATTGCCCCCTTATGCCAACGCGCGAACGGCCTCAATGAGCGGTATGGACTAAGCTATGAATAGTGCCTGGACGAGTGCTCCTGTCACCGCGACACGTTAATCCCTTATGTACCGCAAGGCCTTAATTCAACTACTACTGGATAACCCGATGAGCCTGGCAGATATTGCCCAGGCGATGGCGATGA
>JBFFJV010000408.1:0-2005 GCA_041555695.1 Thiohalomonadaceae bacterium
AACGCAGGAAGGCGATCACCCGCTCATCGATACCGTTGGCGTAGGCCCAGGAGACCCAGTCATCGAGGTTGGTGTCGACCTCAAAGTGGGCAAATCGGTTGGCCAGCGGCGCCGGCATGGTGTAGGTGACGCCACGGTCACCCTGGCGGTTACCGGCGGCGATAATCGCCCAGCCATCGGGGACCCTGTATTCACCCAGTTTACGGTCGAGGATCAGCTGGTAGGCCGCCGCCGAGACACTCGGTGGCGCGGAGTTGATCTCATCAAGGAACAGCACCCCTGCGGGACCGTGACGCTCGGCATCGGGCAGAATCGCCGGCGGAGCCCACTCCACAAAGTCGCCATTGCGAAAGGGGATACCACGCAGGTCGGAGGGCTCCATCTGCGACAGGCGCAGATCGATCACCGGCACCTGATGGCGCTCACCCACACGCAGCACCATCTGCGACTTACCGACGCCAGGCGGGCCCCACAGCATCACAGGTGTGTGGTGCCCGTCTCGGGTGCTGAGGAATTCTTGTTCAAGGACACTGGCGATGTGCGCAGGACGCATACAGGCTCCCCATATTCATTAATGATTGGTCATAAAGAGTCGATATCTTAGCATCTTTGTCGGGATTACAACAAAGTGGCTTTCCCACCGCTCACGTTCTGCTGAAATGGGGTCACTTCCGGCGTATTACAAACCCCCTGCCAGACGTAACAAACCCGCCAGGGAGGTTACTCCACTGGCGGGCTCGTATTGCTCTGTGTGGTGTTCAGCTTAAGCGGGCTGAGCACCCTCCTGAGCCTGCTGGTCTGCCACCTGCTTGCGCACCTCATCCATATCCAGCTCACGCGCCTTCTCAATCAGCTGCTCAAACTGGCCACCCATCAGGGCACCGGGCTGGGAGTAGACCACAACCTGATCACGCATGATCATCAGCGTGGGGATAGAACGGATCTGGAAGTGTCCGGCCAGCTCCTGCTCCTCCTCGGTGTTGACCTTGGCGAAGGTGATATCGTCATACTTGGTGGCAGCCTCTTCAAAAATAGGACCGAACTGCTTACACGGACCACACCAGGGGGCCCAGAAATCGATAATCATGAAGTTGCTGCTGCCGGCTACTTCGTCAAAATTGTCTTTAGTGAGGTCTACGTGCGCCATCTCTACATCTCCTGATTGCTCGTTGCAGCCGCCACAGCCCAAAGGGTGTGAACGAAACTTAATCGACAGACCCGTGAATTGAGGGCCAGCCTTACATTAGTGGTTGATAATACACCAATGGGGTCGGATATGGCTAGTTTCAAGGCAGGCGCTACCCGTGCATTTTATCGTAAAGGGACGCACCGCAATTACCTGCACCATCCTCAAGCGTTCTTATTAATGAAGCGGATGATCTGCCGCCGCCCCTTTTTGTCTGGGCGCCGCTGCTGACGAGGCTGTGCTGCCGCCTCTAATCGCCGTTGCTCGGCCAGCTGCTCACGCTTAAGACGGCCCTACTCATTCTCTTCGTAAAGTTCACGCGCAATACTGGCCGGGCCCCGCTTATCAGAGAGCTGTAACACGGTGATCTCAAAGCTATCCTGTCCCTTTTGAATCGTCAGCTCATCACCAATGCTCAAGGTACGAGAAGGTTTCGGTCGACTACCATTCAGGTGTACATGCCCGCCGTTAATCGCCTCCGTCGCCATCGCCCGCGTCTTAAAGAAGCGCGCCGCCCACAGCCACTTATCCAGCCGTACCTTGTCACAACTCTGCAACTGCACGCCTAGCCCTCCTGCTCTTTCTGCGCCTCCAGATAGGCGTGTAGTTCCAGCATCATCTTCTCGTAATAGTCGATGGGGATCATCGCATGCTCGGTGGTCTCGCAGGCGGGGCAGTGCTGCACCAGCATCACCGCCTCTACATCCTCATACACCTCACCCTCGATATGGGAATACTCCAGCATCCCCTCGAAGTGGCAATCTATACAATGGCCCCAGGCCCTGAATTTCATCATCAACCATCCATAACTGCTAATGT
>JBFFJV010000409.1:0-1993 GCA_041555695.1 Thiohalomonadaceae bacterium
GAGTGGGTGACCTCAAGCGCCCTGGTTGGCCGCCGTAGTGAATGCCAGCGGTTGTAGCGCAGGGTGAGTTCCCTGCCCCGTTTCGGCGAGAGCAGAAAAAGCAGGCCTAGCAGCAGGGCTAGAAGCGAGCCGATGATCAGGAAGAGGAATATGGACTCCTGCAAAATGGATGAGATAAGCGTATTGGCCATAGGACTCAATTGTCGTCGGGATTATTCAGCATCACTTACATCAGGGTCGCTTAACCAGAGGTAGTGGTCGACAGGCTCAAGGGTAAGACCTGAGATCTGTTCCACCTCGGCGTCATACTGCTGGTTACCATTACTGTCGTGGTAGCTCATACGCAGCTGATAGCGGGCCAACTGCGGGTAGGTAAGGTTGCTGCTGCTAAAATGATCGCCAAAGCGTACCCGGTAGACCAGTATCTGTTGCTCAAGGTCGAAGTACCAGGCCCCTTGCGTATCCGGTGCCTCACTCGTGGTGAATTCACCCAGATAGTTGCTGGGTGGTGGATTCCACAGTTGCATCGGGTTGCTGTGATCGAGCTGTGTGAGTGCCGCCATTCCCTCCTGAATGACCATCTTGCTCAACTTTAGCCCTATAGCGCTACGCAGGTTGCCAAGGGTGTGTAGCACCCCTACCCGTTCGGCGGCCACACGCACCTCCCAAATCTTGATGGTGGCTACCGTCACAAAGATCAGTATCAGTATGGCGAGAGTAGCCAGCCTGAAGAGGTGTGTATTGTGGCTTTTATCCTGCACTATGCCTTACTGCGAAGCGAGCTTGGTCATATCCCACATCGGCAGGAAGATACCGAGCGCGAGGATCAACACCAGAATACCGACGGCGACGATAAGAATGGGCTCTATGGCGGAGCTAAGGTTCTTCAGGTCGTAATCGACCTCACGCTCATAGAAGTCGGCTACCTCATCCAGCATGTCATCCACCGCGCCGGTCTCCTCACCGACATTGAGCATTTGCAGTACCAGCGGCGTAAACAGGTTGGTGGCGATGGCAGTGCGGGTGAGTGAATCCCCCCGTTCAATGCCACTGCGCATGCTGAGTATCTTCTCCGCCACATAATCATTATCGGCGGCCTTGGCGACAACCCCCAGGGCCTGGATAAGAGGCACCCCGCTCCGGGTTGCCATGGCAAAGGTGCGGGCAAAGCGTGCAAGGAGTGAGCGGCTGATAATACTCCCGACAATAGGGAAGCTGAGCTTTGCCTTGTCCCACCGGTATTTACCATCGGTTGTTTTGATGTAGTGGTTGAAGCCGAAGATCACAGCGGCGATGAGGCCGATAATGTAAGGCCAGTACGCTACCGTGAAATTTGAGAGGCCAATCAGGGCCTGGGTTTGCCAGGGTAGCTCCATGTTCATCCCCTTGAAGACATTGGCAAAGGCGGGGATGACGAAGACATTGACGATACCGATGGCAATTGAAATGGCAGCGATAACAAACATGGGGTAACGCATCGCAGATTTAATCCGGCTACGCGTATCCCTTTCCAGCTCAAGGTAGGCGGAGAGTTGCAGGAAGGCCTCATCAAGCTTACCGGTGTTTTCCCCGACCTTGACCATGCTGATCATCAGCGAGGTGAAGAGCTCCCCCTGTTGCGCCATCGCGGTGGAGAGTTCGCGGCCTGATTCGAGCTCAAGTACGATATTTTTGAGCGCCTGAGACAGGACGATATTTCTTGTGCTCTCTTGAAGGCCGCTTATTCCACGTATGATGGGCACCCCGGCCTTGTTGAGGGTGTACATCTGCCGGCAGAAAAGAATCAGGTCATCAAGGGTCGGTTTGTTAGTACCCAGCTGTATTTTAAGGTCGGCAAAGAGCTCTTTTTTCGGTTGCGATTCAGTGATGTCCAGGGGCGTGATGCCGCTGTTCATCAGCTGCGTTGCCACGGCGTCGGCAGAAGCGGCTTCTAGCTCACCCTTAACCGAGTCTCCACGACTGTTACGTGCCTTATAGGCAAAGATGGGCATCA
>JBFFJV010000410.1:0-1982 GCA_041555695.1 Thiohalomonadaceae bacterium
ACTAGCAGACGTCTCCCAAGGAAAGTCATGAAGTCCGCTTAGGTCGCATATCCGCCATTAGCAACCCAACGCTTTAAGGGGTAGATCTTCGTCATACCATAGCCCCCTCTCCTCCACCCTTTCATCAACTCCATAATTTTTCAAACATATATCACCCACCTGAATACATAACCACTTTCATTCAGGAGGTTTGATATGCCTAATCAATGTCCAAGCTGCCGTTCCCATCGAACTCACTCAATCAACCTTGCGCGTAAAGCAGGCGGAAGTATTGGCACGCTAGCCGGTGCCGCCAGTGGCTATATGGGTGCCTCTACAGGTGCTCGCCTAGGTGCGACGGCGGGCATCATTGCAGGCCCCGCGGGGACGCTCTCAGGTGCTGTGATCGGGGGGATCGTTGGGGGAATTGCTGGCTGCACTGTCGGTATCAGTCTCGGTGAGATTGTCGATGAGAAGATCCTCGATAACTACGAATGCATCAACTGCGGTCACATATTCAGCCTGGATAAGGAGGCTGAACAATGACTACCCCCTACTCCACAACACCCATCTCTGAAATAGGAGATCAGTCACACCAATCAACTATTGCGTTCGTGAAGAGCGAATCTGGCCTCTACTACACTCAAGGACCGGTACAGCCTTCTCAAATTGTCCAGGCCGCCTCATCTATTTTACTCGAAGAGTTGAAAGGTAAAGAGGCACTATGCAAACCGACAGATTCGGCACAGTTCTTACGCATGACACTAGGTACCGAGAAGAACGAGCTCTTTTGCGCGTTGTATCTGGACAACCGCCATCGCGTACTGAATTTTGAGGTTCTCTTCAGAGGCACCATTGATGGTGCCTCTGTTTATCCGCGTGTAGTTGTACAGCAGGCCCTGGCGTGTAATGCCGCAGCCGTGATATTTGCCCACAACCACCCTTCTCAGGACTGTGAACCCTCACAGGCAGATAAAACGATCACCTCACGACTCATACAAGCCCTGCAGCTTATCGATGTACGGGTACTCGACCACATCATCGTTTCTAGCACCAACTGGATCAGCCTCGCCGAACGCGGGTTACTTCAAACAGTTAATACCACTCAAGGAGAATGACTATGGCTCATCAAATCGAAACCATGGCCTATGTTGGCCAAACACCCTGGCACGGGCTGGGCAATCGTCTAACCCCCAAGCAACCGCTGGATGTCTGGGCAACACAAGCCGGTATGAACTGGACGATAGAGTCCTCACCGGTACACTACATCGGTGGCAAGTCGTCACAGCTTGGCGAATTGTTGACCTACCCCGACTCCAAGGTGCTGTATCGCTCTGATAACAAAGCCCCTCTTTCTGTGGTGGGGAACCGCTTCAAGGTGGTGCAACCTCAGGAGATCTTACACTTCTATCAGGATCTGACCGAGAAGTCCGGCTTTGAGCTGGAAACCGCAGGCGTCCTCAAGGGCGGTCGTAAGTTCTGGGCCCTGGCGCGTACCGGCCAATCCACTGCACTCAAGGGCAACGATGTCACCAATGGCTATGTGCTGCTGGCAACCGCCTGTGATGGCACATTGGCCACCACGGCACAGTTCACCAGTATTCGTGTCGTGTGCAACAACACCCTTGCCATTGCCGTTGGTAATAGTCACGGTGCGGTGAAAGTGCCACATAACACCACCTTTGATGCTCAGAAGGTGAAACAGCAGCTTGGTGTCTCGGTAAGCCAATGGGATGAGTTTATGTATGGTCTCAAGCAGTTGAGTGATCGCAAGGTCAACAATCGCGGTGCCAAAAGCTATTTTGAGCGTGTATTTACCGAGACGGTACAGGACGTCCCTAGAACCAATGAGCGTGCAATGGACAAAGCCCTGGCGCTGTTCAACGGTCATGGCAGAGGTTCTGACCTCAGCTCCTCCCGCAATACAGCCTTTGGTCTACTCAATGCGGTCACCGAGTACGTCGATCATGAACGTCGCGCACGCAGTACCGACTACCGACTGG
>JBFFJV010000411.1:0-1965 GCA_041555695.1 Thiohalomonadaceae bacterium
ATTCAGCACGAAGAGAGTGAACTTTGGGCCTTATCGATTGATGCGGATAATTACGCAGAACAAATTCCGGATGGTGTGGGTCAGATTACTGTCGATAAAGGGGACAGGATCTATTTCCGTGTCCAATCCGTCTATGACGGTGACTATGATCAGGTGTCCTGGGATCCGGAGATCACCTATCTAAATCAGTCTATTGATGCGCAGGACATTAACAAGCGCTTAGTTTACCAGTACCGGGCATCAGAGGACTTTTCACTGGCTGGTCGTCGTGCAAATGCTACCATGCCACTCAATGGCACACTTCATCTGGGCGGTGTTTTGGAGAAGATAGGGGAAACAAGCGACAATGTTACCCTGCTGATCACCCTCAATGGCGATGAGGTCTATCGCAAGCAACTGGGCTTTGCCGAGACCACGCTATTTGAGCTGGATAAGGATATACAGGTCAAACAACTCGATAGTATGGAGTGGCGACTTCTTGTAGATTCCCCCATCGACGTGACACGCCTCAAATTCACACCCACCGCCTACTACGTAGCCGCAAGTGGGGTAGATGGTGTGACCGATGATGAGGGTAATTATGTGATCAAGATCGATCCACCCTTCGACATCGACCTGTACCCTGTTAATAACCTGAACTCACCCCAAAAAGGGTACGTGGTACCGAAGAGCGGTGAGAGAACCATTGCTGTCACTCTCACCTTCGATTCGCTTCCCGAGGAGAAATCTACCCATGCCGTGTTTACGGTGAAAAAGCAGGGGGCGTTGTTGGGTAAGAGAAAGATCAGTGTGACTGGTGATGGTGGTCAGAAAACTATTCAATTTACCCAAACCGTGCAGGCTAGCAAGGGCGAGCTTCTCTATTTCGACATTAGCTCACAGGATACTGATTTCCTCAGCTATGATGCCATTCTGGAAACCCGTATCGGTACACATGACTATGGCGCCCTTGTACCCTCGGCTATCCACACCTTTGAAGATGATGGTCTCTTCTCACGCGCATTCCGTGGCTGGAACGCCTTTGGCTATAACGGTAATGGGAGTTTCGGTACACAGCCTATAGATCAGCAAAAACTCTACATAGGGGAGGATTACGACCCGAAAAATGCACGTGTATACCCCTATGTGCAGATGGTTCTCCAGGGGCAGTGGGGCGGCGTGGACGACCGAGCGTGGGTCACAGCTACCAGTGTAAGCTCATCGCGCCTCGGCCTTGATGATATCCGCATGCCACGAGGTTCAAGTTTTGCCGGTGCATTTGCGGTACCGAGGATCTCTGAGTCCGAGAGCAATTCCATCTCCATCGGCGTGGGGGCTACGCAGGGCAACAGCCACAGTAAACTGTCGTTCCAGGACCTGAACGGCGATCGCTTCCCGGACGTTATCGGTGGTGGTCGGGTCCAGTATACCGGTATGAATGGTGCACTGGAGCCGAGCATGATTGGCGGCGCAGGCATGGCGCCAGGTGTGCGCTCAAGCCGCAACGAATCATACAGTCTGAGCTCAAGCGGGGCGGGGAATATCGTTACCGCCATTGCCGGTGCTCTAGGCAGAGTTGCGCCCACCGGGTCGAGTCCAAGCCCCTCTGGACAGCAGGGCAATGACATGCCGCCTCTGGGCTTCGGCGGCAGCGTCTCTGGCGGCAGCTCTGACAGTGAATACGACCTCATTGACATCAATGGCGACGGTCTGGCGGATCAGGTTTATGAAAACGGTACTGCGTCGCTCAACATGGGCTACTATTTTGAGCAAGCCGAGCCTTGGGGGGGCGGATTGCTGAATAATGGCGAAACCGTAAACGGGGGCGTGAATCTGGGTTACAACAGCAACGCCTACAGCATTGCTGGCGGGCTGAATCTTGGTATCGGTACAACTCGAAGCGATGAAACCTATAGCGACATTAACGGCGATGGCCTGCCAGACAAGATCATTGCCGGCACCCCAATGAGGGTCCGCCTGAACACC
>JBFFJV010000412.1:0-1936 GCA_041555695.1 Thiohalomonadaceae bacterium
CCACCTGTTAGCTATCCATAAGATAGTTAACCTGTAATGAGGCACACCATGAGCAACAAACACATTCCGACCGAGATCACCCTGCACAAGCAGCAGCGTAGCCTGGAGATCGCCTTTGACGACGGTGCCCGCGTTGACCTGCCGTGCGAGTATCTGCGCGTCTATTCCCCCTCTGCCGAGGTACAGGGACACGGTCCGGGTCAGGAGGTGCTGCAGCTGGGCAAGGAGGATGTAAACATCGAGAAGATTGAGCAGGTGGGCACCTACGCCATCCAGCCGAGTTTCGACGATGGTCACGAGAGTGGCATCTACGCCTGGGATACCCTGTATGATCTAGGTGTAAATTATGAGAAATACTGGCAAGATTATTTGAATCGACTGGAGGCCGCGGGCCACCAGCGCAAGGCATAACGACTAGGAACCAGTGTGAACGAGAAGCATCAGGAAGGGCAGCAGGATACCACTCACTTCGGTTTCGAGCAGGTAGCGACCGGAGAGAAACAGGGTAAGGTGGCAGAGGTGTTCCACTCGGTGGCCGCCAAGTACGACCTGATGAACGACCTTATGTCGCTCGGCATTCACCGCCTGTGGAAGCGCTTCACCATCGAGAAGAGCGGCGTGCGCCGTGGCTGGAAAGTGCTCGATATTGCTGGTGGAACGGGCGATCTGGCGGCTAAGTTCAGCGAAATTGTCGGCAGTGAAGGCGAGGTGGTGCTGGCCGATATCAACGACTCGATGCTCAAGGTGGGGCGTTCGCGTCTGATCGACCGCGGCATCGTCGGCAATGTGCGCTATGCCCAGGCCAATGCTGAGATGCTCCCTTTTCCCGATAATCACTTCGATCTCATCACCATCGCCTTCGGCCTGCGTAACGTGACCGACAAGGACAAGGCGATCGCCTCGATGTTCCGTATTCTCAAGCCGGGTGGTCGGCTGCTGGTGCTGGAGTTCTCCAAGCCGGAGAGTGCGAGTTTGAGCGCCATTTATGACCAGTACTCCTTCAAGCTGTTGCCGCTGATGGGCAAGCTGGTGGCCAACGATTCCGAAAGCTACAAGTACCTGGCCGAGTCGATTCGCATGCACCCGGATCAGGAGACCCTGAAGGGGATGATGGAGGCGGTCGGCTTTGAGCGTTGCGACTACCACAACCTCACCGGCGGTATTGTCGCGCTGCATCGCGGTTATAAGTTCTAGCGATGAGTGGCGGCTTCATGATCGATGTTGCCGCGTTGGCGGTGCTGGAGCAGGCGCTTAACGCGGCCCTCGCCCTCGACCCCAGAACGGGCGACCGCCTCGTCCGCCTGCAAGGCAAGGTTATTGCCGTCGAGCTGCGCGGCACCGGTATCACCCTCACCCTGCAACCCACCAGCGAAGGCAAGCTGCGTCTGATGGGCGACTATGACGGTGAGGTCGACACCACCCTGCGCGGTGCCCCCTTTGCGCTGCTGCGCATGAGCACGGGGCGTGCTGGTGAGGGGATGTTCAGTGGCGAGGTGGAGATCGACGGCGATGTCGAACTGGGTCAGCAGATCCAGCGGGTGTTTGAAAAGCTCGATATCGACTGGGAGGAGCATCTCTCACGCCTTAGCGGCGATATCATCGCCCATCAGATCGGCAACAGTGTACGAGGCCTCTTTGCCTGGGGCGAACGTGCCGTCGAGCACCTGGGGCGTGATGCCGCCGACTACCTGCAGGAGGAGAACGACACCCTGCCGGTGGACTGGGAGGTAGATGAATTTATCAAGGGCGTCGATACCCTGCGCAGCGATGTGGACCGCATCGAGGCGCGGGTGAAGCGACTCAACAACCAAATTAAAAAAGAATCGTAGGAGCGGCGTCCTCGCCGCGAATTCATCCTTAACGGCTGGTTCGCGGCCTGGAAGCAGCTCCTACCAAAATAGCGACAAGGGGTTTAATACGGTGATCCGTCCTGGCC
>JBFFJV010000413.1:0-1912 GCA_041555695.1 Thiohalomonadaceae bacterium
CAATCATTATCTACCGGGTTAAGGCCTCAACCCCGGTAAGTAGCCTTACGGGGCCATATGGATAAACATCCCCTAAGTCCAGTGATGTATAGCTGACGAGTGAGAAGTAGATGTACTCACGAAAGTGCCCTGTGAACTCTCCTTTAAGTAGCCCAATTCCCAAGTACTCTACCCCGATATAGAAAGCACATCCAAACAAGGTAACCTCAATACAATGAAGGATAAATACAGCATAAACTGTCATTACCATCCGGATGTGTGGTTAATGGTTGTGTGAGCAAGTAGGTTGTATAGCATTTTCAAGAAATAGGCATGAAGAAAGACCGCTATACTAACGGTTATTGCCGCGATTATTATCGAGTAAGCCATTTTGCCGACCTCATATCAATTTAAGAGGAAATCTGACCGGAGTTCAGTATTATTAACCGATACTAATACAACTCCATTTATAGGTGAAAAGCGGGCATAACTATGAGCGAACAACAAACCCTGATATCAAGCTGGAAACGCCATTCCATATTGGCTGTCGCTATCCTGCTAGGTGTCGCTATCATATTCTCAGCTTCTCTACTCAAGCGTCCGCCAAAACAAATGCTCACAGAAGAGCAGGCCGTCAAGGTGCGTGCCATTAATGTGCCCAGCCTTGATGTCGTCCCCCGTACATACGGCTATGGGAGAGTCGCTCCAGCACGTTACTGGGAAGCGGTTTCTGAAGTTTCAGGTCAAGTGATCTGGATTGCTGATGAGTTGCGCGACGGAAGAGTCGTCGAGGCAGGCACAGAGCTGTTACGCATTGAGGATGCCAACTATCAATTGATACAGGCACAAACTGAGGCACAACTCCAAGCTGCTGAGGCTAAGCGAAAGAGTGCCCAAAAAGCGCTTACACTGGCCAATCAAAACCTGACACTTCTACAAAAGGACTATAAGCGCCAGCAACAGCTGGCTGCCAAGGGAACCATTTCAAAGACCACACTGGAGTCCACTGAGCGGCAAGTACTGGTGGGGCGCACCCAGGTCGATACTCACCAGAGTTCACTTAATCTTCTTAATGCGGAGAACCAGGCGTTACTTGCCCAGCGCGATGCGGCGGCACTTGACCTGCAGCGTACGGCTATTACCGCGCCATTTGATGTGCGAATCACCCGAGTCAATATCGGCACCGACCAGTATGCTAACAAGGGCCAACTGTTATTTACTGCAGATGGGTTGGAGGTGGCAGAGATTGAGGCCCAGTTCTCCGTCGGAGTTCTGCGCCCCCTGATACGTGGTATCACCACAGAGAGCAATACCCCAATCCGTGCCGGTGCAATGGGCCTAAATGCCCTGGTACGACTCCAAACCGCAAGTCACACCGTCGAGTGGCCGGCAAGGGTAGACCGCGTTGCCGGTAGCATCGAACCGCAAACCCAGACGCTCGGCGTTATCGTCGCTGTTGATAAACCCTTCGCCTCAGCTGTTCCCGGGGAGCGACCGCCATTAATGCGCGACACCTTTGTTGAGGTGGAACTTTATTCCCCCCCTATCATGCAAGGGGTGGTGATACCGAGCAGTGCTCTGCGGGATGGTTCTGTCTATGTGGTGAATGATGAGTCACGGCTGGAGATGCGCAAGGTGGAGCTCGATTTTGCACAGCAGGGTTATGCCGTGATCGCCGAGGGGCTTAAGGCAGGGGAGCGTATCGTGACATCGGATCTGGTGACGGCGACGGAGGGCATGTTACTCACCCCGGAGGAGGACAAAAAGGCTAGGCGGCAGATGATTGTTGCTGCGATGGGCAAGGACCCTGAACAATGATTCGCTATTTTGCCAGCCACCCGACGGCCGCCAATGTATTGATGATGGCCATTCTTATCCTGGGGCTGGTGGCTCTGCCCAAGCTGCAACGTGATACCTTCCCCGTGGTCCCGGC
>JBFFJV010000414.1:0-1901 GCA_041555695.1 Thiohalomonadaceae bacterium
TAGTGTCCGGGTTCGCTCAGCAGCCCGTAAATTTCGACAGACCTCAAAGCCATCCATTCTTGGCATCGAAATATCCAGCAGCAGCAGATCTGGAACGCGCTCTTCAATACTTTCCAGACACGCCACACCATCATCGACACTGACGACCTCGCAACACTCCTCCAGCATCTCTTCAATAATCATCTGGTTTACAATTTCATCATCAGTAGAAAGTATGTAGGTCAAGGTTCTATACCCTAAATTGACTGTTTAAAAGGGAGTGAAATGATAAAACGGGCACCACCATCCACCCCGTTTTCGCACCAGATTCTTCCCGTGTGCGCGATAACCAGTTCGCGAGCAATCGCCAGCCCCAACCCGGTGCCTTCCGAGCTTCGTCTGTTTGTGGTGCTTTGCAGGAACTTCTCGAAGATGGTATCCAGCTCAGCCTCGGGGATCCCCGGCCCCTGATCGGCAATAGTAAGATCCAGGCCCTCCCGCTCAGGGCTATCACCTGAACTCAGCTGATGCTTATGTACGACAACGCTAATGACTCCCCCATCCGGGGAAAACTTAATGGCATTGCTCAAAATATTCATCACCACCTGACCGATGCGGATGCGGTCACATTCAACTCGCGACAACTGCTCATCAAGATGGTACTCCACCCTTATCCCCCGCGAATCCAGCACTGCTTCCTGCTCATCGACACACTCATGCAGCAGCTCAACCATGTCCACCGGGGCAAACTCCATCACCATCTTGCCGGCCTGCAGCTTGCTCAAATCCAGCAGGTCATCCAGCAACACCTTAAGGCGCTGCCCGCTACTGCGGATCTGGATAAAGTATTTCGCCAGCTTCTCCCTGGGTGCACCATCCAGCCTGTCTATGCCAAACTGCGCAAAGCTGAGAATACCGTGCAGTGGTGTGCGGATCTCATGAGACATATTGGCCAGAAACTCCGATTTGGTCTGATTGGCCTGCTCCGCCTCATTTCTTGCTGCGATAAGCTCATCCTGCCGCATCTCTGCCTCCATACGAAGACGAAGATTGTGGGTGTTGCTGTGAAAGATATGCCAGGCCCCCCGAGTCACGAACAGCAGGGAAAAGGCAAGGGCAAGAGCGATGGTGTAGGAGATACGATTCCCCTCAATGATAAACAGCACTATCAGGGTGAGCATCATGGGGAAGACAAACACCACAAACGAGGAGATGTGTGTAGCAATAGTGGATATCGCACCGGCACTCAGTCCAACTACCACAATTGTCAGCGTCAACTGATAGGCCAGATTCTCAGCAGGAAATGTTGCATAGACCCCGAGCGCCCATACAGCCCCGGCAATGAGAGAACTAAGCAAAAACCGTCGCTCCCACCTCAGGGTTACCTCATCCGCAGGAGACTCTCTGTTGAAGCGATACACCAGCAGACCACGCAGAACGGTCACCACGCCATAGAGTGCGAGCCAGCCCAACAACTGCCGGTGCGGTATCACCGACCACTGCAGTGAGGCGAGAATAATGGCGCCTACCGTGCTACCAGCCAGAGCAGGTGCAAAACGCATATAGACATCGCGGATCTGCTCAACCTGCAGCTTAAGCTGCTGTGCCTCTGTGATACGACTAGCTGACGCCAAGGAGTCACCCTAACTCATTGATAGATATAGATATCCTTGTATTTAACCGACCTGATTGCTGCGGCATGACCAGTTCCACGCGGTACATGGACTATACATGGGGGCACGGTATAAGAAAATAAACCTAATAATAAGGTGCTAATACTCTGAATGGCTGTCGTTAGCAGGTACATTGCTGAGTCAGAGTGATCGCTAGAAGTTGTCTAGAGTAACAGTGCGATATATTGGCCACAGATACATAGCGAACAGGCTAACTACAGATACCCCCGCTTCATCAGGCGGAGGTAA
>JBFFJV010000415.1:0-1834 GCA_041555695.1 Thiohalomonadaceae bacterium
GCCGAGGCACGACTCAACGCCTATCTGGAGACCCTGCCGCAGGGCCGACTGCCGCGCGCCCTGCTGTCGCTGGACGATGAGGTGAAGAGCGCCTTAGTGGTGGATAAGCGCAGCCACCGCCTCTACGTCTACTCGCGCGGAGCCGACGGCACACCAGAGCTGGTGCAGGATTTCTATGTGAGCACCGGCAAGGCCAACGGCAATAAAAAACTCAGCGGCGACCTACGCACCCCGGAGGGGGTCTATTTTATTACCCGCCATATCCCCGGTGAGAAACTGCCCGACCTCTATGGAATTAGCGCCTACCCGATGAACTACCCCAACGAGTGGGATCTCCACCTTGGCAAGACCGGTTACGGCATCTGGCTGCACGGCACCGAGGCCGCCTACTACAGCCGCCCGCCACTCGATAGCGAAGGCTGCGTGGTACTGCCCAATATCGACCTCACCGCGGTGGCCGCCTACCTTCACCCCGGCACCACCCCCATCGTCGTCAGCGACAGGGTCGAGTGGCTGGAGCGCGAGAACTATATTGCGCTGCGTAATGAGGTAGCCGCTGCTGTCGAATCGTGGCGCGCTGACTGGCAGAGCGGCGATGTGGAAAGCTACCTGAGCCACTACGACGACAACTTCTGGGCAGATGGCCACAATAAAAGGAGCTGGCAGCAGCGCAAACGCCGCGTCGCCAAAGGTAAACAGTGGCAGAAGGTCGCGCTGGATGACATCTCACTCTTTGCCTATCCCCGCAAGGCGGGCAATGGCCGTGAAATGATGGTGGTCAACCTGAGACAGAAATACGACTCAAATAACTACAACAGCGAAATGGGCAAGCGGATTTATCTGGTGAAGGCCGATAAGAGCTGGCGGGTGTTGTATGAGGGGGGGCGGTAAGTGTTGGTTGGTAGGTCACGTTGTGATCGCTACGTGACTTTATGGCAACCTGATCTACGGCCTTTCATCGGACTTAACACCATGGATAATAATTAATGAAAAACCGACTACCGTTGATCCCGCTTTTAGTTTTGGTTTTGTTACTGCCAGGGTGTTTCGTTCAGTCCTTTCAACCATTCTATACAATATCATCCGTTGTCGATCTTCCGGCCATTCATGGTGAATGGCGACTGGTGAGGAAAAGTGAAGAGAATGTTGCGGAGGAATATCCGGAGCCATGGAACTTTGACATAGATGAAATAACAACGTTTGAAGATGGCATCAGCTCTACACTGGATGCGGTCTACTTTAAGGTCGATAACGTGACATTTGTCGATTTGTCACCATCTGAAATTGAGGAGCAGCTTAATGCCTGGTGGGCAATACACACCATACCTGTTCACTCTGTATGTAAGATCGAGATATCGGGGGATACCCTGAATGTGATACCACTTGATGGTGAGTGGATTGAGGAGATGTTCGAGGAAAAGAAGCTCGCCCTCTCCTATATCGATATTGATAGTGAAGAGGGCCAAATTGTGTTGAGCTCCTCTGCTGAAGAGCTGGAGTTGTTCCTGAAAAAATACGGTAGAAATACCGAGGCCTTTGAGCGTGAAGGGATACTTACATTTAAAAGGGTAAAGTAAATATCTTATCGTTAGGTGGTTTCCGGCGTCTGCATAAAAGCCTGCACACCCCGCTTGGGTGCCACCTTTGGTCTTTCAGCCACAGCCATTAAGCCTGCCTCCGCGTGAGGTGTGAAACAATTAATGATTATTCACCTGGCCAACACTTTTTGCCTGCGAAAACAGACTTGTCAGCTTAGGGTCGTCTGACACAATAAACTCGAAATTCTCCCACTGTTCATCGCTAAATGTCTCTACAATGATCGCCCTGCAGGAGA
>JBFFJV010000416.1:0-1718 GCA_041555695.1 Thiohalomonadaceae bacterium
CCTGGAGGCCCTGGATCCCAAGCCAGGCCAACTTGCGGAGCTGCTGGAACAACTGAACTCATAAAAAGACTATGGAAGCCATCACCCATATCCGTTTCCTTTGTCCAGCCGAAGATAGCGCACAGTGGGAAATCATCCTCAAGGGGCTAAGCGAACAACAGTGGGGCGCAACATTGCAGGATCGCATCGACTACTTCGGCACGGCGGCGGCGGAAAAACTCGAAGAGATGCTCGACGAATATGACCCCACCTGCTGGAATTGCGAGCACTGGTCACGCACAACCAAAGGTTTTGAGTTTCAGCTCTATAGCGGTATTGAGGCGGAGGAATTCGCCGAATCCCTGGAAGAACTCCTTAAACTCTGTCGCGCCACCAATATTGAGATTGACGTGCAGTACGACGATGATGATGAGTAACGCTTACGATTAATTCAGGGCTTGCGGTAGCCACTGCACCCCGCCACCTCCCTTATAGATCACCGATACAGCCCGGCCTATAAGGTTATCTTTGGCAATAACCCCAAACCGTCTGCTGTCACGGCTCGCCTTGAGATTATCGCCCACAACAAAGTAGTGATCCGCATCGACCACAGCGCGGGTTAATGACTTATCCTCAATGGCCGTCCCTTCACCCTGAACGGCGGCGTTCTGCCCAAGATTTCGGAATACCTCCCGGTTATAGGCAACCCGGTCACCCACCAGCGCGGCAACACGCTTTATCATTACCCGCTCGTTCTTTCGATAAACCGTGAACAAAACAACATCGTCGTATTTCGGATCTGCATCATCATAGGCCCAAGTATTTACCAGGATGATATCGCCGTGGTAGAGCGTAGGCTCCATGGAGTTGGCCGCTATCTGATACACCTCGAAACCCAGTAAGGTCTTTTTATAGTGAAACAGGCCCACCAATATTCCCCACCAAAGTGCAAAATAAACGATAAGGTAGAGTGCCTTTAGCCAGAGGGAATAACCTTTTCTCTCATCATGTTGTACCAGTGTCACCGCAACAACAGAATAAAGGAAAGAAAAAACCAGTGTGGATGTTAGTAACAGCAAACCATATGGTTGGCTAATAAGGCGGCTCCAACATACTGCGAGTATCGAAAAGAGGGCAGTGAGCAGGATGATGGTGCTGGATCTCCCGTGACCAAGAAACGCATGGCCCATACCGGGGGCCAAAACAGCCAGCAGCATATTGAACAGACGCCGATTTTGTAGCAATGCTATTCGATCTAGCACTGGTCGTTGTGCAGCGTCATTAACACCTTCTGTATTTTCCATCATGGCTACATGGTACTACGACATTCACTAAAATAGGCAGAGTCAGTTCAGCTTCCAGTCTGAGAAGCTCACCCTGGCCGAAGGGATCAACAATATCCTGGTGCAGGCCACGGTGGATGAGCAGCCGATTCAGCGCAGCCTCTACGTGACCTACCAGCCGGAGTTGGCACAGGTGGTCGCGCCAACCATTCGTATTCTTGCCCCGCAGAGCGGTAGCTATCTGGCCGAGAACGCCTTCATGCTCGCCGGTGAGGTGATCGCCGATGGCAAGCTGGCCTCGCTCACCATCAACGGCCAGCCGGTGGTATTCAGCAGCAACCAGGCACCGCGCTACAGCTTCAGCGAGTTACAGAATATTGCCGACGGGAGTGATGGGGGAAGCTTCACCCTGGTCGCCCTTGATGAGCAGGGACAACGCAGCGAGGTCAGTGCCGA
>JBFFJV010000417.1:0-1637 GCA_041555695.1 Thiohalomonadaceae bacterium
CACACCCTGGCCACCATCTACTCCACCGGCATCGCCTATATTCAGGGTTATTTCCTGCAGGAGCCGACCCCGGGGATGGATTATGACTTCGACTCAATGTAATCACTATTCGCATTATTGAGCCACCACAAACTAAACGGCGCGTATTACCTTCTCCCCGCAATTTTCCGCTACAGGGTTAAGGGCGCCGCGCATAATACCGGCAACCTGGCCGGAAGATAATCCATCCAGCCCTGTGCCATAGACCGCTATCGATGTGCGGCAACTCCCCCACATCGACATATTCAGCTATCCCGTAATCAGTCACGGCGTGGTATTATGACAAGCGTATCATCGTATACCTACATTAAATCAGGACGTTACAAATCGTAAACACGATGAACTGGCAACAAAAAAGCGATCAATTTACAGAGCAAGCGGCCTCCTCGCTCCTGTCTGCGGCAACGCGGATAAGTGCCCTGCGTCGCTCATCTGGTGAGAAAAGGAAAAACCTGAACGCCTGGTGGCAACGTCAGATCCCCGACTACATTCCCATCGCCGTCAAGCTGTCACTGATCTTTGCCCTTCTTATCGCCATCGGTATGATTGGGCTGGGCTTTGTCATCGGCACCCAACAGGCGGGGCAGCTTAGCGAACAGATCGATAAGTTTGGCACCACTCTGGTGCAGCGCATGGCAGAAACAGCACGTGAGCCCCTGCTCGCTAACGATAGCCTCAATATGGAGCTTATCGTCAATACCCTCACCGATGATGCCAATATCGACGGAGCTGCCATCTTCTCTGATGAATTCAAACAGGTCGTTCAGGCCGGACTCATCCCTGCAACGAGACTACTCTCTCAAAGCCATATCAACATCGACGATAACCCCACCCAGGTATACTGGGAAAAACGAGACAACCTGCTTGGCGAACGTGCCTTCGTCTCTTTCGTGGCCCCCATCGTGTTTCGTGACATTACTGTTGGTTATGTACTGCTCAGCTTTGACCACTCGGTAATGACCGAGTCCAAGCGCAATACTCTCACCACAGTAATTGCTGTCACCCTATTGATGCTGGTGGCCGCCATTGCCGCCTCCTTCTATCTGGGACGACGCCTCACCCGCCCCATCGACCAGCTGTTGGCTGCCAGTACCGCCTTCTCCGAGGGGAAATTCGAATACCGCATCCAGAATAAACGCAACGACGAACTTGGCGTGCTGATGCAGTCTCTTAACTCCATGGGCGAGGGGCTGTTGCGCAAGGAACAGGTGGAGCAGGTATTCTCGCGTTACGTTTCACCCCAGGTGGCACAGCAGGCGATTAACGATCTCGACAACATGGAGTCGACACAGCTGGGAGGGAGTCACGTCGAAGCCAGCGTGCTATTCGCTGATATTGTTGGCTTTACCAGTATGTCCGAAGAGATGACACCCCAGGAGGTCAGCAGTCTGCTTAACCTTTACTTCAGCAATATTGCTGAGGCCGTACGCTTCTGCCGTGGACACATAGATAAATACATGGGGGACTGCGCGATGATCGTCTTCGGCGTACCCGAAGAGTATGAAGAGCATCCGTTTAACTCTGTCGCCTGCAGCTGGATGATCATGCAACTGGTCGATGTCATCAACCGCCAGCGCATCCGCAATGAGCAACCCACC